>NZ_CAXBAE010000012.1:0-125532 GCF_963973825.1 uncultured Haliea sp. | reverse complement strand
GCTTGGGGCATGGCGTATTATCGCAAAATTCCAGACTTATTCAGAGTATCCTTAGAGTTCGTCGGCTGCATCCCTCATGTCGTGCCGAATCATGACCAGCCGGCGTGTATTCACCTGATATTTTCACTACAGGTATTTCTTGAACGCATTTGCGGTGATGGCGATGCTGAGGGCGAACAGTGTGGCAAAGGGCAGTATGACCCAGCTCGGGTGAAGACTGAACGGCAGCGCGAGGTAGATGACCCAGGCTGTGACCAACAGCGGCAGCACCGAGCGCTTGGACCAGTGGTAGATGAAGGAGCTTTCGCGTCCCCCGCCCCAGCGTCGCAGATCGCGGCGGACTAGGCCGTCCACCAGAGCCATCACACCAAACAGCAGGAAGACCGGTGTGGCCAGCAGCAGAATGGCCAGACGTAGAGCGAAGACCTGGGTGATCTGCAGGGCCGCAAGGATGAACTGGGCAAGCGGCTGGTACAACCGGTGCAGCCGGACCCGAAGGCCACTCTCCCCCACCGCGGTTGGCGTGCCAAGCCAGCCGAGGACATCCACCAGCCGGGTCCATTCAAACAGCGCGACATAGGTCTTGTCCGCCACCGTCTGGGCAAAGCGTGCCGGATCGGCACTCACCAGACTGCGGCGGAAGTCTATCTGCAGATATCCCAGCTCCGCGGCCAGCATGTCCCGACTGTGCTGCAGGCCCTGTTCCGGCCACCAGAAAACCATTCCCAGCCATTCCAGCACAATGGAAAACAGCAGCGCGAACAGCAACCAGTAGACGGCCTGGCTCAGACGAACAAGCAGTCGTGTCAAAGCGCCTTGCTGCGCGTTCTGCGCAGGGTGCGCACCAATGCGCTCAGCCATCGCGGTGACGGCCGTCCCGCGCTGGGTTATCCGAGTCCGGACCCGCAAGCCACCAGCGATCAGTGGTGCGGTACCAGTGCTCATTGGTCACATAGCGGCGCTGCATGCCTTCCGCCATGGCTGCCAGACTCGGTGGCAGAGCGGCATCCGCGCGGTCGTCGGGCAGCGGCATGCGGAGTTTCCACAGGCGCCCGCCTTCCAGCAGGGCGAACGCCTGACCTTTGGGCAGGCGGACCAGATCCGCCGGGGTAAGCATCGGCACCTCCGACACACTGATGCGGTCTTCATTGCGGGATTTGAAATCCACACCCGAGGTGGGATCGGAGGAGTCATCCACACCCGACACACTCATCAGCGTGACCACCTCCACCCGGGGCAGCTGGTCGGTCAACATTTCGGCGGTGGCCAGCTCTTTTACCCGCAGCATGATCAGGGTATTGAAGTTCCCCGCTACCTGGCCCGCCTTGGCGCGATTGCCAATGCGCGCCTCCACATCCGACCAGGTCTGGGTATAGGCCGTGACCTGGAACCCTGCTCCCCCCGCCTTGTTGAGCAGGGGCACGAATTCATCCCCGATCAACTCATTGAATTCATCGGCGTGCAGGGAGATGGTAGGCACACTCCCCGCCTCCGCGCCGGGCACACCATGCTTGTAAATGTGCCCCGCCACCGACACCAGGTCGGCGAACATGGCATTGCCCACCGCACTGGCAACGGTGGTATCGGTCAGCGCATCCAGCCCTACATAGACGATGCCCTTGCGCTGGATGACGTTCAGCCATTCAAAGATCGGCCGCGGATCCTGTTCATCCAGATAGTCCGGGGAGATCAGCGCCGCGATCGATCCGGTGGTGAGCTTTTCCATCAGGGGACCGACGGAGCTTACGATCTTGTCAAAATAGGTCTTGTCGTATTTGAAGGCGGACACCAGGCCTTCCAGCACCGGATCATACAGATCCTGTGCCTGCAGGTAGCGCATCAGGGCGATGGCCTCCCGATCGCGACCCCGCAGCGCGGCTGCGAGGTTGCGCTCACTGATTTTTTCGGCGATGTCGTCGACCGCATCGGACCAGCCCTCCGGGCCGTGCATCGCGAGGTAGTGTCGGGCGTACTCGACAAACAGCGGTTCAATGTCATTAATGTAGCGGCGGATCTGCTGATAGTCCGGGCGCCGCTGCAGTGCGACCAGCGCCCTGGCGACGATGTTGACGAAGCGCCAGGCGAATTCCTTGAACGCGGCTGAGTTGCCTTCGCTGGGCAGCTGATTGGCAATCCGGGTGGCGACCTCGGTGATCCTGGAAAAACTCCCAATCGCGTTGTAGCGGGCGGAGATCTCCGGGAAGCCCAGATGAAACAGATAAAAGGCATCGGCCCGCCCAGCCCGTTGGGCCTCGGCATAGATGCGCCGCAGCAGATCGGCATCCCCCTTGGGATCAAACACGATCACCACATCCCCCCGGTGGATGTCCTGGGTGACCAGCAGCTCGGCCAAGCGTGTTTTGCCGACCCGGGTGGTGCCCAGTACCAGCAGGTGGCCAACCCGCTCACCGAGATCCATCCAGGCATCCTCCTCATCGGGCTCCACCGCATGCAGGGCCGGCATACCGCCCACCGGTGGCTGCGGCTTCAGCGGATTCCACCAGCGCGGCTGTCGCAGGTACCCGGCGAGGGTTTTCAGGACAGGCGTTGATTCCCACTGCACTTCCTTACGGCGCGCCCATCGGTAGAGTGCACCGGCCTGCACATAGTGCTGCACCTCAGGACGCAGGGTGTCGCGCAGGCGCTGGGTGTGGCGCTGGGTCCAGCGAAAGCCGCGCCCCAGAAACAGCTTGTGGCGACTCACCGGAATACGCTCCGCCCGCATCCGGTACAACGGAAGGCGGCGCATATTGCGCTGGTACCGCAGCACCCGCCAGGCCTGCCGGGTGCGTATTCCTGCCAGCAAAAACAGGGCACTGGCGGCCAGCGTGGCAATGCCCGGCGGCATCATCAGCGCCCAGGGTGCCAGCAGGGCCACGCCGCCGGTCGCCACCGCCACCAGGGCCGACCAGAGTTCCACCGGGGGCCGCAGGAGTGCCTCGACCGGACGGACGCTCACTGCTCAATGCCGTGCCGGGAGATCAGGACCGGGATATGGGTCAATGCCAGGGTGTCTATCAGATCGGTGGCGGAAGCAGGCAGGAGCGGCAGACCCGCGGCAATCGCGGCCATGGTGTGCAGGTCCTCCGGGGTCTCGGCCTGCACCAGCAGCCCTACTGCACCCAGGGAAAGCAGAAGAGATCGGTGTTGCCGCAGCCAGGTCTGCGACAATGGACCGGCGCCCACCACAAAGACCGGGCGCGTGAGCGTGCCCTGGTAAAGTGCGGGCAGCGGCCTCAGGGGAACCGGCCCCGGGGTCAGTCCCGGGGAGCGCAGTGGCAGCAGCCGGGTGGGGTCGGCGGCGCCCAGGTCCGGCACTGCCGGTGCCGAGGGGGGCGCGTCTGGCGGTCTCAGCACGCCCAGAAACGGGGCCAGCGGATAGGTCTGGCCGTTGTCAGTTAAAACAACCAGCTCCGCCCGGACACCTGGAGATAGTAATGCCATCAGGAGCCAGAAGGGATACAGCCACCACCTGCGGCGCACCTCAGGGGTCCTGTACCACGGTGCGCCAGTGCTGCTGCACACGCGCCTGGTAACGCCGCGACAGAGTGGCATTGTTGGGCGCATGGTAGCAGCCGGCGGCGGACCACCACTCCCGGCTTTGCTGGTAGCACTGGGCCAGAATGTCCGCCCCCACCCGCAGGTTGTGGCAGGGGTCCAGGGCCCGGCGGATACCGCCCAGCGCCGCATGGTGGAAGTGCCAGTGGATCTGCATGATCCCGACATCCACCGCGGTCTCACCACTGTGCACCGTCGCCGCAAGCGCTGCCGCCGCGGCGCGATGGGACGGATAATAGCGACCCTCGCCGCGGATGTTCAGGGTCCAGGGCCAGGGCCGTATGCCCTCGGCTGTCGGCATGGTGTAGCCACTTTCCGTCAGCGCAATGGCGTAGAACAACGCGGGTGGGATGCCGTGCTCCTCTGCCACCTGTCGGTAGCCGGGCGGCACCACCTGCTGCGCACGCTTAGCTTCCGCGTCGGGTTCGGATGGTGCCGCGACCACGGCGACGCCTGCCAGTGTGAGCAACAGTGCGACCGACGCGCTGCCCGGCACGATCACAGGGCAGACCCGGTCAGCGGGGTCAGCGTCTCGCCGCGGCGGCGCAACAGATAGGGCAGGTTCACCTCGCCGGGGGCCATGCTCGCTAAAACCCCCGACTCAAAATTGAGTGTCACCCTGCGCTGTCGTACCCAGTCGGGGTCTACGCCCTGAGCCACCGCCCACTCGCGGATGGCCTGCTCATCACCCGGAGCGAGACCGGACAGATAGATGTCCAGCCCCGCGATGGTATCCAGGCGGGCCAGCAGGCGTGCGAGCACCGCCTCACAGGCGGCGCACTCGGGTCGAACAAACAGCAGAACCCGATCGGTACGGGCGAGGGGAGATTGGCTCGGTTGCTTTACCGGCAAAAGCGACCGGTCGATCAGGGGTTGCTCGCCCACCAGGCGTGTGATGGCTCCATCATAGGCCTGCTGGAACGCCAGAATGCGCTCAGCATCCTCCACCATCAGGGCGGCCCAGCGCTCCGCAAAGTGACGCCGCTCGCTGGCATCGCGCGCGTGGATTCCGAGGGCTTCTATCGGGGACAGAGTCGTGGGACTGATGCTGCCGCGAATCCCGTTCATAAGAAGCCGGTAGCGCTGCCACTCCTCAGAAGTGAGGGCCCAGTGCTCGGCCCGCGCTCGCTCCAGAGCCGTCAGTTCGGTGGTCGCCTGTTCAGATTGAGACAGCGTGCTTGAGTCGGTCGCTGGTACAGCGGCGGCCGTGACTGGCGCGAACAACACTCCCATTAACACTATCAGCGGCCGCCAGGATCCTGTGCTAGATCCCATCGGGATGACCTTGGTCTTGGCGGCCATTCGGGTTCACCACGGCATCGTGGCTGCCCAGGTCGCGAAAGCGCGGAGAAACTGTCGCGCAGGGTGTGGAGTCTGCCCTTCCGGCTGCAGCGTCAGCAGACGCCGCGGCGGTTGATTCACGCATAGCTCTCCCTGCAGTCTCGGCATCACCCTTCTCCAGCGACAGCCCGGCCACCAACAACATCATCACCAGAATCACATCGACCATGACGGGAGTTCCTCAGCAAAGGCCGGGCAGCGTTCAAACGCCACCAGACGGTGTAGGGGATCTTCCAGCAGACGCCAAGCGGGACCGGCGAGGGTTTGCAGCGCCAGCCGCAGGGGCATCGGACCGAGGGTGCGGTGTGCGTCGGGCAGGGGCAGGGGCATCAGGATCTCGCGGCTGGCATCACTTTTGGCTGAGACCGCGAGGCGATAGCCGGAGCTTTCCAGGGCAGCAGCCAGTGCATCGCCGACGGTCACCACGTCCATCGGGAACGTGATCCGGTCGATACCGCCCAGTAAATCCTGTTCGGCCGCTGTCGGCGTGGCAGCCAGCACGGTGTAGCGATCAACCACCAGTGTCTGCGCGCTGGCGTATGAACCGTGCAGCAGCAGTAATGCGGCCAGGCCCGTCAGGGCGGCGCGTGATTCTTGTAGCAGGAGAGTATTGAGAGACATGGTGGGTACCGGGTTGCTTGGGGATGATCCGATGATCTGGCGCTGGCCCGTCCGGCACCAGCGAAAACCCGGTCGACCCATGACGCGCTATGTCAGGCACCGCAATACACCCGCAGGACGTCGATGCGCTCATGCCCGAGCTCGCGGCTAATCTGCTGCCGCACCTGCTGGTCCCGCTGTCGTTCCGCTGGAGAGAGGGTCGCCACTGACGGACCACCGGCGGCGGGTGCCAGACGTCCGGTCAAAGTCTTATAGCGATCCTGGGCATAGGCATGGCGCAAACCATGCATGCGGCTCAGCCCCGCGTTCGCAGTATGGCGTTCATAGACCCTCAGCTGCTGTCGGTAATCGCGATCCAGGGGAATCAGGGACCCTCGCCCCGCCAGCTGGTGGGCGCGGGTAAGCAGTTCCCGCTGTGCGGGAGTCAGGATCGGAATCATCCGAGCCTTGCCGCCTTTGGTCCAGCTGGCCTTCAGCAGCAGGTGATCGCCGCGATCGGCATAGTGCGGCTGGAACTTGATGGCCTCTTCCCGGCGCAGGCCAAAGGCGCGCTGCAGCTCCAGGCTCATGCGCACGTGCGGGTCGCGCACCTGATCCAGCGCCTCGCTTCCGAGCTGCCGTGCTTTCGAAAAACCGGTGACCAGCTGCCGGTCTGGGATTCCATAGTGGTCGTTGCTGTTGGCGATTACACTGGGCTTGTTCACTTTCTCGGCCCACCAGCGCAGCGCTGACATACGATTCTTGATGGTGCCGATTGCCAGTGCCTCAGCCTGCCAACGGGCAACCAGTGCATCAATGTGCTTAGGTTTTAGCGACTGCGCACTCATTCTACGGTACCCCAAAAGGTGCAGCTGATCGGCGATCAGCGTCAGGGTGCGCTCCCGATTGTGGCGGGTGGCGTAGCTGCCATCGTGGTTGCGCTGGCACAGCTGTTTGAGTTGGTAGTTCAGGTCTCTCACGGTGTTTTACCTGTCTCGGTTAGTGTTTCTGATCAGGCGGGGGGACTAACCCACCGCATCCGGAAACCGGCAAGGATCACGGGACACCACTCCCTTTAACCTGAAAGCGCCTGTAAACAGGCTACACAACCGATCTCCTGGGGGAGATCGCTGTCGTGTATACACACGTGGCCCCAGGGGACCGACTGACAACGGGTGTGACATAAACACCTCCTTTGAGTTGAGCGACGACTGCCGCGATGTGGATGAAAAACGTTGCCCGGACACTCTGCAGGTAAGCCTGGAGAATGCCGGAAGCAACGAGGGGGTTTGATGGAAAGCACCGACCGAAGTCGATGGGGTGGAGAATGGACTGACGACCCTGGGGTCGGTGCGCCGACTGCAGTCCTGGACGCACGAGCCCGTTGTGACCAAACGGTCGAGGGCGGGCCCCCTCTGTGCCACTGATCCGCAGTGGCCACGGGTAATTCTGTCTACGGTGGCCAGTCTACGAACCCGTCACGCGCGCGTCCTGCCGAAAATCCGCCTCGCCGCAGCGTACTTTCGGGGCTCGGAGCCCTCGTCACTACCCCGCTACGCCTGTAGTGACGAGGGCGGGCCTCGCACTTGGCCGACGCTGCACCAGCAGCCATCCTAGAGGTGAAGGGATCTATGTGCTACGAAGCTCCCAAGCGTATAATACTTATGTGCGTTTGTTCAGCCCTAGATCTTGCAGGCTCACTGTGCAACATTTACGTATCATCGAAGTAGATCCGCAGGGTGCTGATGCGCTTGAGCTTTTACATGAGGCCGCAGTCGAAGCTCGAGCTTTGTATCCTGAGCTGTTTAACTCCGTAACACCATGGCCCACGAACGAACCAACACCTGACGGCGGCGTCTATCTCGTGGCCTACATGGGACAAGAAGCCGTAGCGTGCGGCGCCATCCGGCCGTTGGAGGGTACAACCGCGGAAGTCAGGCGCATGTTTGTATCGCGTTCAGCTCGCCGGCAAGGACTCTCCACAGCAGTGCTGCAAGAGCTGGAGGCGCAAGCCATACGCCGTGGGTATACCAAGCTGAGACTTGAAACCGGGTTCAAGCAGAAACCCGCCATAGCGCTTTACAAATCCCAAGGCTATGTCCGTATCCAACCCTTCGACCAATATGCTGGTGATCCAACAAGTGTTTGCTTTGAAAAGATTCTGCCACGAGAACATAAGCCCGGAGGTATTTGAGACAACCCTGTGCGTTAATGCGGCCACTTCCAATGGACAAGACATCCTCAGCAAAACCTGAAGCGAATACGTAGGTAATCTGCGCAAGTGCCTCCAAGAATCGCGTGAAAAGGTGAACGGTCTCAGATTACAAGTCCGCACAACAAAATGACCTCGGAATCACAACGAATCCTATGCGTCGAGAAAATGATACGGGCCATCAGATCGCCAGTCAGGAAGTCACAGCACAGGGGCTAATTGTTTGAAGTTTCGGAACGTATTCGCGTTGGCCGAAACGGCCTCGACTCCGAAAACTAGTTGTAAGAAAGAGAACTGGCACTGCAGCACATGTTAGGCAATTGTCACGAAGCGAAGTAACGTCGGGTCGCGTCCCGGAAAGTGCCGGCAAAGCGACGCGCCCCACCGGACGCGGCTGTGAAAAGAATGGCCAAAAGTCGTGCCGTCGGCTGATATCCAGAATCAGTCAGGGAGGCCCTACTCCACTAATGCGCAGACCGAATTTACGGTGCCGATTCGTGTGCTTGCAGGTTTCAACTCGGGAGTTGCTTGCGCCCGGGTGCGGTCGAGACTTCGGTGCCCGCCAGACGTTCGGACAGTTCCTGCCTCAGGATGGTGATGTCCCTGGGGGCGGTCAGTCCCAGCCGGACCTGTTGACCCTGGACACCCAACACCTCGATGACGACGTCATCACCGATGAGCAGGGTCTGGCGCGGGGATCGGGTAAGTATCAGCATCTGCATTCCTCCATGAATGGCTGTCAGCGCAGTGTAGCCGCTGAGCAGCGGTCAGGGCGGTGTCGGGGACACATTTGATGAATTATTGTTGCGGGAGAGAAGGTGCCGCTTTTACCCAAGCGGCCAGGGAGATCGTTGCCGGAAGCAACGGTGGTTAATCCTCATGCGGTTGCAGGATCGTAATGACCGGTTCGCCCTGATCACCAGGGCCTACGATCAGCTTCAGTGACACCTTGTCCGCGGTGACGCTGACACCATCTCGCGGTACCCGGTAGAGACTGAAGGACAGCTGGTTGCCGCCGCGGGCGCTGCCGCGTATGGCCATGACGGCCATCACCAGCACATCCCAGAGTCGACCAGTTGGATCCTGGCCGATCTGACGCTGATTGTCCGCAACCTGCCAGGCGACACAGTCTTCCCAGACCGCGCGGGTCAGGGCTACCGGCCATTGAAAACCGGCCTCACTGGCCAGCGAACCCGCATCCACGAGTACGCCCTCCTCAAACGCCTGGGCACGCGTATAGCGCACAATGACGGGACCAAAGATGTCGTTCAGGGACGACGGGGGTTGATTGTCTTTCATACGTCCATCTCCTTTGTTTTACGAAAAATGTCCGCAAGACAGACCTCCTTCCCTCCCGGGAAGCAGATCGCCTCCCGGGGGGTCGGTAGTGAGTGTTACAGCAGGCCAAGTTCCGCGAAGGACGTCGTGTCGCCGTGGGTGACCACGATGTGGTCCAGCACCCGCACATCAATGAGTGCGAGCGCCGCCTGGAGACGTTCCGTAATCCGCCGATCCGCCTGACTGGGCTCGGCCACCCCGGAGGGGTGGTTGTGGTAAAAGACGGTCGCTGCCGCGTTGAGGGTAAGCACCTGCTGCACCACAATGCGGGGGTAGACCGCCGCGCCATCGATCGTGCCGTGGAAGAGTTCCTTCACGGCGAGCACGCGATGGGCGTTGTCCAGAAACACACAGCCGAACGCTTCGGCTGTGAAACCCGCCAGCCGTAACCGAAGGTAGTCACGGGTCTGGCGGGGACTGTGTAAAACCTCACCGGGCTGATGCCGCTCCTGCAGCACCGACAGGGCAAGGTCGACGAGCCGCTCCTGCTCGGTCACGGTGAGTTGCTTGATATCAAGGGCCAGAACCCGGTTGGCCGCGCGGCGGGACCGGGTGGGGGCTGCTGTTGTCATGGCTGACTCCTGCTTTAAAAAGAGGCAGAGATCAGCCCCGCGGGGAGCTGTATCCCCGCTGAGTTGGAAGGTGGACCTGATGGCGACATCAGGTCCGGTAAGGCCCTAGGAAGCGGCTTTTTGAGGTTTCAGGAAGGGCTGCCCGTCGACCTTGATCCAGTCGAACCGCAACAGCCGGGTTTTCAGGCGCACGCCGGGTTCTCCGGTGTGCTCACCCTGCTTAAAAATAAAGGGCGCCGGTTTCAGGTCACTGAGCAGAAAACCTGCCAGTACCCTGGACCCGGCCTCCACCAGAAACTGCAGCTGGGGGACCAGGTCCTTGGCTTCCTCGCCCGCCACGATGCAGTCGAAATACGTGTGGCGGACCTTGTCGGCGGGGCCGTGCAGGGCGGTGAGCTCGATACTCCAGAAGGGCGAGCCCTGTTCCGGGGTGACTTCACGCACCTTGTTGACATAGCCGATGCCGTTCAGATGAAGATCGAAATACTTCGTTTTGCTGTCTTGAGACATGACACATTCTCCGTTTGCGGGTTAACGCCGAAGAAAGCAGGAGCCCTGACGGGATGCTTTCCCGACAGGGGGGTTACTCCAGTTGCCTGGAAGCGTGGATTGGCGGCGCTGCCGTGGTACCGGTTGCACAATCCGTCGGTACCTCTGGTACTGCCTGCCACTGAATCCGCAGTGGCCACGGGTAAAGCCGGTCCCTTTTAAAGGCTAGTTGCGGCTGGTGGGTTCCTCGCAGACGTACTGCAGGTATTTCAGCATACCGCGGGCATTGGCAAAGCCTGGGTGCTCGGCGATCCGCTGCTGGGGAAACCAGTCGGCCAGGTGCTCCGCAAGCGCGGCGCTGCCGCCGCCCACAAACACCACGGTGTCCAGTTCCGCGCCCATGCCCAGCTGGCGCCGGGTTTCGGCATGGATCTGCACCACCAGCTCGTGCTGGGCAGCTTTCACCAACTCAGAGACATCGTGCGCCCTGCCGTGCAGGCGGACGCTGCCGGAAGACATCGCGGCGGCGAGGGTCTGTTCGCCCAGGGTTTCGAGATCAAACCGCTTCTGGATCTCCCGCGCGACCTGCGCCTGAACATCCAACAATCCCCGAGTCAGGGAGCCCGATGAGCGGTGCACGATGCCCTGGTCCTGCACCACCACGTAATCGGTGGTACGGCCGCCGATGTCCACGATCGCCATGGAGGCCTCCAGCAGGCGTGCGTCAAGCGCAATCCCGTCCGCGCGCTGCCGGATGACCTGGTCATACCAGGCCGCCAGCGCCTCGGGAATCACCTCGTGAAAGGCCACGGCCACCGGCAGACGCTGGGTGGCATACAGCCCACCCGTGGACACCGGTTGCACGGGAATTTTCAGGGACTCGCGTTTCAGACCGATCGCCTGCTCGCGCTTCTGGCCGTCCTTAAAATAGAAGGCGGACACCGGCAGGCCGGAGACCACGTGCACCGAGTGGCCGGCGAGCATCGCCTCCTGAAAGGCGTGCTGGACAATGGCGCGGTGCAGCCCGGAAATCGGATAACCGTCATAGCAGGTGGACTCGCCATCGATCTGACCCACGGCATAGCGGGATCCCTCGGTGTCGTACTCGAAAATCTGCTGTTGCGCGGAGTCCATCCAGGTAATCCCTGCCTGACCGATGCGGCCCCGGGAGGGAATGGCGATCAGGCGGCCGTCGGCCAGCGCCAGTTTGGTGTAGGCATAGCCATCGTCCAGACCCACCTGAATCACCGTCATGTTGTCGTCGTGGTTGGCGGCGCTCACCTCCTCCAGGGACGCGCCGACGTCGGGCTCGGCCGCAGTCTGCGGGGCAGACAGCGGGGGCAGCTCCCGGGCGTTTTCACGCTGACTGTTCTGCATGATCCCTCCTCATCCAATCAGTGTACGGAGGCCCGCCAGGGGTTTGCCGCTCGGCGTACCGGCGGTGAGTGGGACGTAAATATCTTCCGCGGCAGCCCTCGGGGGCGCCTGGTGCGGGCGGGAAACTGGCGCGATGTGCAGGGGCACTGTGACCCGTGCGGGAGCGTCGGCCATCGCCTGACGCAGTCCCAGACATTCGCTGCGAAATCCCTGCAGCAGCACCTGCCGGAGCCATTCCTGGCGACGGGCTGCGGGATTGCGGCGCAGTGCGGTGATCAGCAGCGCCTCCAGCGGAACCCGGGTATCGAGCACCACCGTCAGCCGCACCTGTGGGCTGCGCGCGGGCCCGGCCACCGTCTGTACTCACCGGGGACCACCCGCAGCCGCGGGTGCCACTGGCATCGACTCAGGGGCAACGCCCTCGAGCTGCTCAGCTGTGCTGGGTTCCAGCTGATCTTCGGTTTTCGTGAGACTGCGTGGTTCAGCATGCGCCAACGGCGATACACGTGACGGCGCATGGCCCGCGGTACGTTCACCGCTCAGGATGTCCAGCGGGAGCTCACCGAGGTGCGCTCGGGCCTGCTGGGCCCGCTGGGTGTTGTGGTGAACGTCGGCGCGGTTGATGGCAAAGACCCGAAAGCCCTGGGGCAGGCTCAACACACCCCGCAGGCGGTGTGCACCCAGCGAAATCAGATCACCCATCTGACCGGAAGGGCAGGCCCCCACATGCTTTAGGGTCAGGCACTGGCAGACCAGGGCATCGTACTCCCCCAACAGCTGCGCGGCGCGGTAGGCGTGGGGCGTGGCAAACTGCAGCATCAGGGTCTGGGGGCGGCGTGACTGTGAAATACCGACGCGGAACCTGAAATTGTCCAGCGCCACGCCGTCCACCTGGACCCGCTGGGTGGCGAGGAAGGTCTGGGCGGCAGCAATCGCCTCCTCCACCCGGACCAGCCACCAGTCGGCGTAAGGATCATCGTCCGCTGCGGCCTGCCAGAGAATGTTCATCTGCGACGCAAATCCCAGCAGGCCGGTGATCGCGGGCTTGTTGCCCCTGCGCACCCGGCCACGGATCAGGCGCTGGGCCTGGTCGGTGTGGATTTCAAGCCAGGCCTCGCCGGTCAGGCGCCCTACCCGTCCCTGGCTGGCGGTGGGTGTAGCGGGTGTCGAGGATTCGTTGATGGCATTGAGTGGCTGGGCTGTCACGGCGGCTGACCTCTTCCGGATCGCGTTCACTGGCGGCTATGAACGCATCGAGGGCACCGTCGCAACAACAATAAACCCCGTCAGCGTCCGACGGGGTTTGTGGTTACAGTGTAACCACTTTACTGCGGTTAAGTTATCGTGAATCTGGTGGGATTTAGCGCCGTGGTCCCCGACCCAGGGTCTGCTGGATCAGGGCCAGCTGTTCGGCGGCGGTCTGGCGCAGGGCATCCCGTTCGGCCTCGGTACGTGGCGCTGGAGGTGGCTCGGCGGGTAAGAGGGTGTCAGCGTTTTTGCGGTTGCGCGCGTCGGCGACTTTCAGGCCCAGATTGGGCACGAAGGTCCCGGCCCGGGCGGCGCGGCACAGGGCGTAGAAAAATCGGAGCTCATCGTAGAGCGGCTTTGCGCCCTGGGTTTCAGCCTGCACCCGGCCCGCAAGTTCATCCAGCAGGGGCTGGTGCAGCTCAGTTGGGATCGGGGTCAGGTACTGCAGCGCCAGTGTGCGCTGGTTGTCCGTCAGGCGCCGCGGAAAAATCAGGGCATCCAGCGTTGGGGTTTCTGACAACGGCGATTTGCGCGATGCAAAATTTTGGGCGGACTTTTCGGTAGTTGTCGTAGTAGTTGTTGTTGTATTACTACTACAACTACTACCTACAACTTTCACTAAATCAACCGCCTTCGAATTTTGGTGCTGGTTAATGGCACGGGCTGCATCGGGTTGTGACAGGAGGTCATCCCGCGCATCCAGTAATCCCGCGGTGAGGTCCGCCAGGGAGCGCGCTGTGCCGTGCGCCGGTCCGGCACTCTCCGCGGAGTCCATAGCCTCTCGCACCCGCTGTTTGATATCCGGTAACGGCGCCAGGGGGTCCTCACCCTGCTCCACCGCACCCGCCAGTGTGGCCAAGACTGCCGTGGCCACCCGTCGGACCCGGGCGTGGCTGTGGCGCTCGCTCTGGCGCACGAAAGCCATATACCCCTCGTCCAGATACAGTGCATCGGCGAGCGGCAGCGGGTTGTCGTGCAGGGCATACACATTGCCCTGAAACTGCCCCGTACTGGCACGCACCCGGGCGCACAGGGATAGCCAGCGGGTCAGACGGAGGATGGCAATGGCCCGGGCAATGGTGGAGGTTGAAGCGATATTGGCGAGTTCGGCAATCACCTCATAGCGGGGAAACGCCGCCCGGCCGCCGGTCTCGTGGGCCTGCAGCATGATCACCATCCACACGACTTTATCCACCGGCTCCAGTACAGGGTCGCAGACGACCGCCGTGGGATACGCCTGGTGCCAGTGCCCCAGAAACAGCAGGTTGTCCTGCGCCGAGCCCTGGGCGCGGCTGGTGGCGGCCTGGATCAGACGATCCAGGGCATAGGTCTCCGGCCGGGGTTCACGCTCGATGCCGGACATGGGGTTGCCTCAATGGTCGTCGGCAGACTCACCCTCGGGGTTGCCGTAGGTGGTCCAGCGCTGGGTCAGACACCAGATCGTGCGCAGCTCAAGCCCGGTGGCGTCCTTCAGGGCCAGATAGTCCTCGCCGGTCAGTGAGACTTCGCCGTCGTCACCCGCCCGCGCCTGCCAGGCCAGCCACAGCGCATGGGCGGGTTCCTCGTCGGGCTCACTGGGGCGGCCCACCGCGGCGGTAAACCCCAGCAGACGACGCCAGCGTGCGTACTCCTTGGACCCGAGCCCAAACAGGGCGCGCATCATTTCCTGAGGGGCGTCGGCCTGCATCAGGGTGAGTTGCAGCTGGTCGGATTCACGCTGCTGGCGCAGGCGCGCCACCAGGTGCCAGAAGACTTCCCGGTCGAGCTGGACCTGCAGGCAGTGCCCCCGAAAGGTCCCGGTCCGGCAGAGATCGGTGATGTTGAGCTGCTGGAGAGCGTCAACCTCTTTGGGACCGAACTGCATGGCCCGCAATGCGAGCTGATCGCCTTCGTCGAGGCAGCGGACCGCGTACAGGAGTACCGCGGTGGTTAAGTCAGACTCCTTACTGGTTGGCATCGCTCCCCTCCCTGGGTAACCACAGATCAAGACCCGCGCGATCCGCAGCCTCGTGGATCGCGCGGTAGGTGGCCATCAGCGCCAGCAGATCGCGCCAGTCGGCATCGGCGAGCGACCGCCACAGCTGAAAGCCCCAGCGCCCGGGATCCGGCGTCCAGACATGCCGATGGAGCACGCCCGGATCCTGCTGCGAGACCGCCGTGCGCAGCACCGAATCAACCACCAGATGGGGAAGAACCTGATTCGCCGGTGCCGTCGTCAGCTCCGCGCAGGCCGCCAGCTGCCACCACAGGCAGGACACCTCGCCAAACAGGGCCGGATCCAGCGTGTCGCGCAGCTCCGGGGCCGGCACATCGGTCAGCATGAAGCCCAGACCCTGATCCGGCAGTGGAACCACCAAGGCTGCGAGCCCGTAGTGCTCTCCCAGCCCGGCGGCCAGTGTGTAGGCGGTGAACCGCAGCGAGACCAGTGGATCCTCGGGCACTGGGACAGTTGCGCTGACCGGCTCCGCGGCCTTGGAGGGTATATTCACCCTCCTCTGCGGCTGTGTCGGGTTCGATGGCTCTTTCACGCCACCTGGTTGCGTGGCCTCTGGCTCGTGTGCAGTCGGCAGTGGTTCCAGCACCACTTCGGTATAGCCAGAACCGCTGAGCAGAGCATCGAGTTGCAGGCGGACGCTATGGAGGCTGGTATCCGTTGCTTCCGCCACCTCGTTCTCGAGGGCGGTCCTCAGCAGCTCCAGGTTCCAATCGGGCGAATCGTAGCGCTGACAGAGCGCGGCAAAGATTTCCGCGCACTCGGACTCTGGACCGAGCGCATGGCGGTACCAGAGCTCGAGAAAGGCGTTTTCCAGCGCCTGGAGCTTTTCCACCTGGGGACGGCCCAGGCCGGCATTCAGGGCCTCCGGGATCAGCGGCAACAGGCGCTCCACCGCATAGACCATCTTGGAGATCACAGTGTGGTTAATGCCAAGGCCCCGCTGGGTCATGATCTTGGCAAGCCCCCGCAGCGTGAGGGTGCGGTGGGGTGATTCAGACTCGAGTATGGCTTTGAGATCCATCACCGCCAGCGCCTTGTCAATAAAGATCAGGCTCCCCCGAAGCTCGTTCTCCCTGAGGTGCGCCAACAGGACATGGGATTCCTCCGTCCAGGGCCTATAGACGCAGTTGACGGTACCAAACCGCTCATCCCGGGTTTCCTGGTAGAGTTCCTGCAGGATTTTTAGGCGCGTGTTGCCACCCACAAGAGGTACATAGTGGTTTTCACCAGGGCGCTGAGTGACCACCAGGGGCTGGTCGAGACCCTGTGAACGGATGGATGACTTGATGCGCTGGTATTCTGCGTTGAACCCATGCCGGGGGTTATGTTCATACGGCTGGAGGTCAGAGAGCGGCATCACCAGAGCGCCTGAGGCTGCTGGCTGGGCGACCGGTAAAACCGGCTGCCCATTCACGATCCTACCCCCGCTGTAAGGATCACCAGTGGGCAGGGGCATTGCCGACATGGGGATCCGCGATAGCGATCAGGTCGCAAGGGGCCTGCTCGGGGAGCCCAGCGCGGCTCGGGGCGGGATGTGACAAGCTGGGACGAATCCCCGGGATACGCGCGGTCGTTGATGGCATGCAGAAGCCGGTACGGAGAGATCATGGAGAAAATCCTTTTCCTCGCAACTCTCTAAACGTAGCATCGATAGAAAAACTTGCATTCATCATTTGCGTCCAAATTTAGCTGACTAGCCCCAACTTGCGCAGAACGCCACCCGGTGCCCTGTGTCTGAGGAGGCTTATCGACCGAATCGGCGATAGATACTATGGTCCGTATGTAAAGTCGGTGCTGCGCAAAGTGGTCGAGCGACGGGTATGAGCCGCCCCGAGCATTCACTCCCAGTCCAGATTAACGTCGACAGCTTCGCGTGTTCCGCGTCTGTTCCCACTCTTCAATCTCAGTGAGTCGCCAGCGTGTGCAGCCCACTGAGAGCTTGATAGGCTTGGGAAAGGCAGCGGAGTGGGTCCAGCGCCAGACCGTGGCGCGGCTAACTTGAAATCGCTGTGCGATGGCAGTGTCGGATAAATAGACTGTACTGTGCATGGCATTGCATCCTTTGTTTATTGGAAGCATTGCGAGAGAGTCTGCATGGATCGGTGAAGAAGCAAAGAGAAAAACCCGCACAGGCTTGACCCGATTTCCAGGAGCATATACTTGACCACCACATTTAAGAACAATAAAACAGAGTAAGCCCCGGATCATACTGTTGAAATAGTCGCTCTCTGGCCTTGGATCGATGAAGCGACAGCGGATGAACAACACGGCGGATGACGTGGAAACGGTCTGCCACGATCATCGCATTGGGGAAGTAGCGACGAGCGATATTGCGGTAGGTCTCCGACAGATCCATGACGATCAGCTGGACGTTGTCCTTTCCCGGCGGGGCCTTCAGATAACGCTGCGTATTCCGCAGCCGATCCCGGAACTCTGGGGGATATCTCGTTAGTTTGTTCATTGCTCCATCCTCTCAAGGTTTGGAGCCTCCGGCAAACTCAGGGCGATTCAGGGTCTTCACAATGGGCCGTAATATGCAAGCAGCAGCACATCTTCGGTGGGCGCGACATTGTAGCGTGGCGGCGGTAAGCGTACATCGATGCCCAGAGAATCCAGCAGGTTCTGGAGGCCGGGCTGACACTTCGTTAGCCTTGGTCAAATAGGCGTTGACGTAAATTGGCGCGTACACGTTGCAACTGTCCGATCAAACTGTCGCGCTCTTCGATCGGGATGCCGTCCAGTAGAATCTCCTCAATCTGTTCAACGACATTTTCCAGTTCGGGCAGCAAAGGTCGGATCCTGCCCGTGAGCACAACGCGTTTCACGCGTTTGTCACTTGCGTCTGGCATGCGTTCAACCCAGCTTGCGTCTTCCAGACGATCAACGATTTTGCCCAGCGGCGGCTTCGCCATCAACAGTCTTTCGGCTATCTGTGTCTGGGTTAGTGGCCCCTCTGTATAGAGTAGGTAGAGAACCTGCCACTGACTGCGAGTCAGTTCGAAGTCTCGAACCTCGCGATTGAAAATCTTGGCAACCATTAAACTCACTTCGTGCATCAATGTACTCACGTGATGGTGCGTAAACCGCTTGCCCTGAATTTCTTGACTTTTCACTGAAATATTGATTACCTTAGTTATAGAAACTACAGTTACTTTTTAGCTGACATGCAGACACTAGTCAACTCTCTGAGCGCTTATTGAAAGAATGGACACAGTTTCACCGCCCCGTAAATTCCTGCTGGCCGGCTGTCTCTTGACAGTACTTGCGGCCTGTGACCATTCAACCACGGAACCTGCAGCGGGCCTAGAGTCCAACGAAACCGCTCCCCTGGCCCAAATCCAGATCGGGAGGCCAGAACAGGTCCATATCAGCGAACCCATACTGACAACCGGTTCCGTATTTGCGCACAAGACAACCAATGTTGTGCCCCTTGTTGGCGGGCTGATTGAGGAAATCCGTGTGAACGTTGGTGATCGTGTTGACCAGGGTGACCCGCTCATAATGCTGCGACAAACAGAGTTCGAACTCGCGGTGAAGCGGCTGGCACATGCGCGAGATCTGGCCAAATCGGAACTTGAAGATGCCCTGCGCAATTTGGACAACGCCAACAGGCTCAGAGAACGGGAGGTAATTTCCCAGGAAACCCTTGACGCCCTGGAGACGCGCGTTGCGGTGTCCACGTCCAAATTGGGCATGGCTGAAGTCAACTTGTCTCTCGCGCAACAGGAGTTGACCGACTCAATTGTAAAGGCGCCTTTTCGCGGTGTCATCACCAAGCGTTTTGTCGATGAAGGCGCATTCGTGCCCTCGGTAATGCGCTCGGAAAGTCCGGTCGTTCAATTACAGAAGATTGACATTGTTATCGTTCAGATCTTTGTGCCAGAAACATATCTCACATCAGTGAGTCCTGGCATGCGGGCAATTGTCCATATTCCCAGCCTGGGTCAAACCTTCGAATCACGTGTGGCCTTGATCAACGATAATCACGAACTGAATACACGCAATATCGAATTGCGTATCGGTATCGCCAATCCTGACTATGTCATAAAGCCCGGGCTGTTTGCGGTGGTCAAGCTTTACCCTGAAGCCCGAGAGATTCGGATTCTGCCACCGGAATCACTTTTAGGCGCGGGGCAAGACAGGCACGTGTTGACAGTAGAAGATGGCAAAGTCCAACGGATGAATGTGGCGGTAAAAGCCTTGACTGATGGCAGCTTGGAACTGCTTTCTGAACTAGATCCTGATACCAACATTATTGTCGGCACGCAACGTCACACTCTGGAACCGGGCAACCCGGTCACAGTCGACCAACTGCTCTGATGTGGATCGCTGACCTCTCGATTCGCCGTCCTGTCATGACCGTCATGTTCGTCGGCGCATTGGTATTGCTGGGCGCCATATCAATGCCGCGCGTCAATATGAGTCTGTTCCCCCATGTTGACATTCCCATTGTCACTGTTGAAACAACTCTGGAAGGTGCCTCTCCCGCGACAATGGAATCAGAGGTAACAGACCGACTTGAGGAGGAACTGTTTGCGATCGCGGGACTAGACAGTCTTCGCTCGGCAAGTGCCGACGGGTACTCCCAGATCATCCTGGAGTTCGAACTGGAAACGGACGTGAATTTGAAAGCACAGGAGGTTCGAGACAAGGCAGCCAGGGCTTTCCCGTTTTTACCAGAGGGGACAAAACAACCACTGATTACAATCCTCGATCCGGATTCCGAGCCGATAGTCTCCATCATCATGTCTGGGCCTCTGCCGACAGGCGAGTTAACCAAACTGGCCAAAAGCACAGTGAAGGAACGCTTACAGAGGGTTCCGGGTGTCGGTAGCGTACAACTTGTGGGAGATCGTGAAAGGGAAGTCCGGATTTGGCTCAATGCAAGCCGGATGCGCGGCTATGGCACTACTGTTGACGATATATCTGCAGCCATAAGACGAGAGCACGTGGACATCGCCGGTGGACGACTGGAATACCAAAACGGCAACTCTGAGTTCACCGTCAAGACACTTGGAGAGGTGACAAGCATCGAAGAGTTGAAAGATATTGCGATATTCCGCGTCAACCAGGCACTGGTCCGATTGAGAGATGTGGCAAGATTGGAAGATGGGCTTGAAGATGAACGAAGTTATGCCGAACTCGACGGAATAAATGGCATTAGTCTTGAGATACGCAAGCAAAGCGGTGCAAACACCGTCAACGTGGCTCGAGCCATTAGAGCAGAGCTCGAAAAGATAAGGGACGAAATACGATCCGACATTTCCCTGACCCCGGTCAGGGATAATTCCAGATTCATTGAATCCACGGTACGAGACGTTTCATTCGACATTATATTGGGTGTCGTGCTCGTTGTTGCGGTGACACTGTTTTTCCTTCTGAGCATTCGTGCCACTATCATTGTTGCTACGGCCATTCCTACGGCACTCATAGCCACCTTCTTTGCCTTTTACGTCCTGGATTTCTCAATAAACATGATGTCGCTTATTGCGATTTCTTTGTGCGTTGGCCTACTGGTCGACGATGCCGTCGTAGTGTTGGAGTCGATATACAGGGAAATCGAGGAAGGTCAAGAACCCGCTGTTGCCGCGTCGGTAGGCACAGGAAAGGTCGCTATGGCAGTGGTTGCCTCGACGTTCGCAGTCATGGCTGTTTTCCTGCCCATTTCGTTCACGGATGGACTGATCGGCGTATTCATGTACCAGTATGGCGTTACCGTCGCAGTTGCTGTCGGAATCTCTTTGATAATATCACTGACTTTGACTCCCATGCTCTGCTCCAGACTGCTGCAGCGCAGTACCACGAAAAGCTCAGCAGTACACGCATTGGAACGCGCACACTCCAGGCTGGAATCCAGCTACGTGTCCTTGGTACGAGCGGCATTGTCCGCAAGGTGGCTGGTTCTGATTTTTGCCGGAATAGCCGTCGCCATTGGTGTCCATTACGCGGGCAAGGTTCCGCTGTCATTCACGTCCAAAGCTGATCGGAGCGAGTTTATCGCTGCGGTTGAACTGCCGCTGGGCACCGGAATAGCTGAGTCAAAGCGAGTGGCTTCCAGGTTGAGTGCAAGGGTCAAGGAGTTCGAGCATGTTCAGCTGGTCTTCGCCGTTATCGGCTCAGGCGCACAGACAAAGACCAATGAGATCAGCTTTTATGTCGGCTTGACCCCCAAACAGGAACGCAATATTCATCAAAACCTGATTATGGATGAAATCCGTCTCGCCTTGACTAAAGCAGCGCCTCAGGCTCAGCACATCACCATGGCTCAGGTACCCTGGATCTCCGGCGGCGGCTTCTTCGGCGCGGACCTCGATTTGGCGCTTAGTGGGCCGGATCTCGACAAGCTTCAGCGCTATTCCGAACATATAATGCAGGCGATGCAGGCCTCGGGACTGTTTCGCGACGTCAAATCCAGCTACGAATCCGGCAAGCCCGAGATTCAGGTAAGCATCAACCGCGACCGTGCGGCCAAGCTTGGTATATCCGTGCACAATATCGCCAGTGCTGTTGGTACAACTATGGGCGGCAAGGATATCGCCAGCTTTCAAGAGCACGGTGATCGCTACGACGTCAGGCTCAGATTCGATCAGGAGTATCGCGATCACATTGGCACATTTGACCTGATTCAATTGCGATCCTCGGACGACAGCCTGGTCGACTTCCGAAGTGTTGCTGACGTAGCAATCAAGGATGGGCCGGTACAGATCGACAGGTATAACCGTGCCAGAAAAATTTCTGTATCAGGTAATGCGCCGGCGGGTACTGCCGCTGGAGAGCTACTGGTAGCAATGGACAGAATTCTGACCGATATGGAATTTGAGCCAGGTTATGAGGCAACCTATCTTGGAACCTCCGAGCAGGTGCGCGAGGTTGCCAACTCCTTGTTGTTCGCTTTCATGCTGGCCCTGCTGATTCTGTACATGATTCTCGCAAGTCAATTCGAAAGCTTCGCCCAACCTGTCGCCATAATGCTCACCGCGCCTCTGTCTTTTGTTGGCGCATTCACTTTACTGGCTCTGACCAACTCCGAGCTTTCCGCGACGACACAGATTGCCATGGTAGCCTTAATGGGCCTGGTGATGAAGAATGGTATTTTGCTGGTGGATCAGGCCAATCAGTCCATGTCGCGAGGCTTGGCGGCAAAAGACGCGATGATAGAATCGGCAAAGTTACGGCTACGTCCAGTTCTGATGACGGCATTCTCCACTATATTCGGCATGATCCCCATCGCTCTGGCGACAAGCGACGGAGCAGAACTACGGACATCTACCGGTATTATCGTGATTGGCGGTTTGGGTTCTTCAACTCTCCTGACTCTGTTTGTGGTGCCGGTGGTATTCACCCTGATTGTAGACTCGAAAATCAGGCTTAATCGCTTCTTGGCAGAACGGAAGGAATCCGTGAAATGACTTCAGATCACATAAAGCAGTTGTATGGGCTGTTTTCCAGCCGAGTTGGGGCGCATCTTGATCTAGGCCTGAAACTGGTCGACATAGAGGGCGACACGGTAAGGCTTCTCCTGCCTTTTCAGCAAAAACACGCCAATGCATTGGAAAACGGAGCGATCCATACCAGCGCACTGGCGACGGCCATTGACAGCGCTTGCGGGTTCGCCGTCATGCTCAGACTGAAAGAGCCAACAGCGATAGCCACGGTCAATTTGAGAATAGATCATATTCGGCAACCCGAATCGGGACAGAACGTGACAGTCGAGGCGCAGTGTTATCAACAGTCGGGAGATTTTGCCTACGTTCGTGCCAGGGCCATATCAACGAAAACTCTCTTCACCTACTCTAGTGCCATCAGCATTTTTAAAGTTGGCACGCCAGGCCCAGCTCTGAACTCAGCCCTTTGATTCGGTACAGGATATGAACACAACCTCACTTGCCTTGTTTATTGAACAATCCCCTTATGCGCTCAATTACGGTACAGAGATCCTCTCTGCAGAGGAGTACGTTGAGTGCGTGACACAGTGGCGGGAGATATTCACCGGAAACCCGCTATTGCGCGCTTGGCACGGCGGTATTGTATCAGGCGTTCTTGAATTAACTGGCACCCTGGCCGCCATCAGAGCTGCAAACAATCAGAATTGTGGCCTGATCTCCATCAATACAAGCTATTTGCGCCCTACCAGCGGTGACAAAGCGATGTTCAGCAGAGCGAATATCGTCAGAAGTGGCAAGCAGATTCAAACAATCAATGCCGTCGCCTGGCAAAACTCACTCGAAGAACCTACGGCGATCGCCTCATTGACATTTGTTAACGCGCGGTAGTTCAGGCTTGCCCTGACAGTAATTGCCGACATCGAACCGTGAAGTGGTTAAATGGATGTTACCAACCCAGTTAAGGATAATACCCTGAAACTGGAGATGGGATATGACCACAAGAAAGCAGTACTCGAAGGAATTCAAGCTGGATGCTATCAGCCTAGTGGTGGAGCAGGGCTATTCACGGGCCGAGGCAGCGCACGGCTTGGAGATTAATGCAAACATGCTGGGGCGCTGGCTCAGAGAGCACGAGGCACCGGAGGGGCACGCTGAGCCTGATCGTTCACAAACTGAAACACTGTGTCGACTCTCGGAGCGCTTGCTGAAAGAATGGACACAGTTTCACCGCCCCGTAAATTCCTGCTGGCCGGCTGTCTCTTTACAGTAGTTGCGGCCTGAGACCATTCAACCATGAAACCTGCAGCGGGCCCAGAGTCCAACGACACCGCTCGCCTGCCCCAAATCCAGATCGGGAGGCCAGAACAGGTCCATATCAGCGAACCCATACTGGCAACCGGTTCCGTATTTGCGCACAAGACAACCAATACCGTGCCCCTTGTTGGCGGGCTGATTGAGGAGATCCGGGTGAACTTTGGTGATCGTGTTGACCAGGGTGCCCCCTCATTCGGCTGCGACAAGCAGAGTTCGACCTCTCGGTGAAGCGGCTGGCATAGACTGGGGCTTGATGAAACTGAACGCCGAGAACAGGCGTGATCTGCTGGAAGTGCTGGAGGATCGCCACGGCAGGCGCTCGACCATCGCCACCAACCAACTGCCCATCGAGGAGTGGCACGCACGCCGTGATCGGCGATCCGACACTCGCTGACGCCATCCTGGATCGCCTGGTTCACAACGCCTACAAGATCAACCTCAGGGGAGAATCCATGCGAAAACGGGGACTGGACCCATTATAGATGAACATCGGAATTAATCAGAGTAGCCCTAAGGCACATCTGAACAATGGTAATAGTTCCCATCGGAACCAAAATGGCCTCACTGAAGGCGCGGAATCGCCCATACACCACATAGACCATACGGGCCCCCAAGGACATCATGGCCTTCCTGCGCCACCAGGCTTAGGGCAGAAACGGTATCGGCGACCCCATGGCTCG
Organism: uncultured Haliea sp.; assembly: GCF_963973825.1. Taxonomy (NCBI): domain Bacteria; kingdom Pseudomonadati; phylum Pseudomonadota; class Gammaproteobacteria; order Cellvibrionales; family Halieaceae; genus Haliea; species uncultured Haliea sp. The sequence goes on along the minus strand of NZ_CAXBAE010000012.1, from coordinate 101,422 downwards.
CCTGTAAAGAGCGGACCAGTTCTGCCTCCAGAAGTAAAATTTGCCTGGAAAACTCTCGAGACAGATCAACAGAGGACTGTTCACACTAGGAGATTTCTAGCACTGACAGCCGATGCGCCCCCGGATGCTCTTCATCTTGGCCGTAGCTGGCAAACCTTCGCGGCAGAATCTTTCCCAATCAGCCATCAGCTTACGGCGCTTGTCGATCAGTTCGGATCGAGCATAAGCTACGCGAGTGGCATCGCTATTGACGTGCGCCAAGGCGAGTTCACAGACTTCTTCAGGATAGGTGGTGTGTTCCTGAGCCCAGGTACGGAATGTGGCCCTGAAACCGTGCTGTGTGACTTGGTGGCCCATATCCTTTAACACCTTTGTCAGGGTCATATTTGACAGCATCTTGCCGGTCGGGCTCACAAATATCAGGTTGGAGTCATGGTCGCGGGGGAGTGATTTCAGCAGGTCCACCGCCTCGCGGCACAAAGGCACCTTATGGTCGCGACCGCCTTTCATGCGCTCACACGGAATAGTCCAGACTTTGGCTTTGAAGTCGATTTCGCTCCACATGGCGCCGCGTATCTCGCCGGATCGGGCAGCAGTCAGGATAGCGAACCGCAGCGCCATTGCACCGGTGCTGTCCTTGGCGGCCAGCTCGCTCATAAACGGCGGGACTTCATCGACCGGCATGGCTGCCAAATGCTTTACCTTGCTCACCTTACCCGGCAGGGGGAGAGAGAGGTCGAGGTTGCCGCGCCACCGTGCGGGGTTGTCGCCATTGCGGAGACCCTCGGCGCCTGCCATATCGAGGATGCGTTCGACTGTGACCCTAACCCTGGTTGCGGTCTCGGTTTTTGTCTCCCAGATGGGAGTCAGCATTTTTATAATGTCCGCCCGCTCGATGTCGGAGACCTGCAATTTACCCAATATCGGATAGGCGTAGGTTTCGAGGTGAGCGGTCAATTTCTGAACCTGCTTAACGGTCTTTAACTCCTTGCTCTTCTTGACGATGAACCTGTCAGCCACTGTGCGAAACGTGACTGCTTTCGCCTGTTCAGCGGCCAGAGCCGACGCAAGTGCCTTTCGCGTCACACGCGGATCAATGCCCTGCCTGATCTGCTCCTTGAACTCACGAGCCTTCTGGCGGGCCATAGACAGCGTCACTTCAGGATAGGGGCCCAATCCCAGCTCAGGCCGGTCTTTGCCGATAGGCGTTTTCAGAATCCAGGAGCGGGCAAAGGTGGTATTACCGGGTGCGGGTGGAGCGCAGTACAGGTACAGGCCGCCAACACCGCCGACCGCGTGCAGCTTGGTACAAGGCGCGCCCTTATTACTCCCGGATTGTACCCTGCCCCATTTCAGCCGACGGACTGCGGCATCAGATAGCTCCTGCGCGAGTCTAGGCATTATCAATACCCCGAATGTGATACCACTTGTTTTCGGAACCGAACTTTAAGCCCCCCATTTCTATCCCTACATAGGAGGATCAATTGCATGCTACAGCTTGATATGGGAGAAGACAACGTAATTGGTGCGATCGCTTTATTTATAGTATATTGCGACAAAATGCGACTCGGAGAGACCGGCAAAAATTCATATCTCCGGCACCATCCCCCCACGGTGCATTCTGGCCGGATAGGGAATAGTCAAGATCAGTCTACCTCCCCGAACAGTTTTTTGTGCAGCTGGGGAGCAAAGATCACCGTACGCTGGTGGTGCTCCAGCGCCGCCGCATCCTCTGCCAGCCAGTACACTATATCCGCCACCGTCTCGGGTGCGGTTGGCTTGAAGCGCTGGGCGATCTTGTCGTCAAAGCCGTTGGCTTTCATCACCTCTGTGAGCACAAACCCGGGTTCGACGGAAAAAAACCGAACGCCACTGTCCCGGTGTTCAACCCGCAACGCTGGCATCATGCGTATCAACGCGGCCTTCGAGGACGGATATACGAAGCCCCAACCGCCTTCGTCTGCCGGTGCCGGCGGGTCGCTGAGTGCGGAGCCCGAGACCATGTTGATCACCGCACCACTGGCGCGCTCCAGCATGCCGGGGAGCAGGGCTTTCACCAGCACCAGCGGCGCGAGAATGTTCCCCTGATACACTCTGCGCGCCTGCTCAATCTCGACTTCCAGAACGCGCTGCATATTGCCGGGCCCCTGATAGCAGGCGTTGTTGAACAGGACATCGACTTTGGCGAAGTGCTCCAGGGCGCGATCAGCCGCGGCCTGGACCGACGCCAGGTCCAGTATATCGGAGCGCAGCAGGAGGACCTCTGCGCCGTGGGCGCGCGCCGCTTCGCCGGTCGCCTCCAGTGAGCCCGGGAGGGAGGTGGTCGTCGGCTTCCAGCTCCCGTATTCATGTTGCTCGCCTTCCTGCATGGTGCGAGCCGTCAGCACCAGGTTGTAGCCCCGACGGGCAAACTCGATCGCCGTGGCAGCACCCATGCCGCGGCTGGCGCCGGTGATAAACGCGACTTTTTTCATATCCTGTTTCTCCTTCCGGTCAAGCGAACAGGCCATCAAGCCTAGCCTTTTCGGTTATGGGTGCCGAGCCGGTATACGATCTGGTTCCACACGGTGAGTGCAAAACACACGGCCATCCTGATTATCTGTACAACGGGCTGTCTATACCAGTGAAGGGCGTCGCCAGAGCCCGCCAGCAATGCCCAATCGGCTTGCGTGCATGGCGCTTGCTTCCCCTCACCCCTCGCTTGTAATCTGCTGCAATTCCTACCCCAGTGAAGGCCTTGCCCGGAGATCCCATGCCATGACAAACAAACCAGGCGTTTGGTTCGGCGCCCTGCTGCTGGCGCTGGGTGTTGCCGCGGCCGGCTGGACGGTCGGTGACGGTTTGCAGCGCTTCAAGTTGGCAGACCGTTCAGTCACCATCAAGGGGCTGGCGGAGGCGGATGTGGAGAGCGACTTCGCAGCCTGGAATCTCACCTTTCGCCGCGCTGGCAACGCCTTCGCTGACGTCCAGCAGGCGCTTGCCGAAGACCGGTCGCGGGTTATGCGCTTCCTGGAAGCCGCCGGCTTCACTGCCGAGGAACTGGAGATCAGGCCATTGCAGGTGCAGGACGCCTATTCCCGGGAGTACGGTGCGAGCAACCAGCCCCTGCGCTATACCGGCAGCGGCCTGATCATTGTCCAGTCAGACCGGGTGGCGCTGGTGGAAGCCACGGCGCTGGCGATAGACCCGCTGATCGAAGCCGGTGTTGAAATCGAAGGCGGCAGCGGCCCGCGCTACCAACTGCGCGGATTCAACGAAATCAAACCGGCGCTGTTGGCGGAGGCCACACGCAACGCGCGGGAGCAGGCAGAGAAATTTGCGGCCGAGGCCGGGGCCCGGGTCGGTGCGCTGCGCACGGCCAATCAGGGCGTCATCCGTATTACCGGCAGCGATGGTAATGACTGGGACGACGGCAGTTCCCGGGTAAAACGCCTGCGGGTGGTGAGCACCTTCGAGTACACGCTGGAGTAAGGCGCTGCCCCAACGCGGTGCACGGTGCCGCCCGTCCCGCTGTCAGGGCGAGAGGGCACCCTCCGGCGGAGCCACCACGGTGAAGGTATCTGTCGCCAATACCTGATGCTGTAAACCCGTAACGTAGCGCGCGCTGTAGACGCCGGGCGCCTCGAACGGATACCGCCTGACGCTGCCCGTTCCCCCGGTTTCACCTGTCGGCACGATAAACCCGTAGCGGGCACCCCAACCCCACATCTTTTCATCGGGCACATCCAGCGGGGCTATCACCACGCGGTCACCGCGGTACCCCGGGCCAGCCCAGGTGATGTCGAAACTGTCACCCATGACCACCTGCTCCGGCGCCTGCACCGTTGCATCCGCGCGCGTGATGGTGATCGGCTGCCGGGCGAGCACGGCATTCCCGGGGCTAAGGAAGTAAATCAACTCGTAGTCGCCCGCTATGTTGGGCGCTTGCAGTGCCAGCTGCCCATCCCCGGCGCCAGCGCGACCCAGCGTGACTCTGGCATCGCGGTTTGCCCGGGTCGCGCCGGGCGCGGCAATGGAGATGTAGTCGTCTTCCCAGTCCGGCGGGAGCGTGACCGACACCGGGACACTGGATCCTCCGACTGCGGTCGCAGGCCCCGCAATGCCCGCCACAACCGGCACTACACTGACAGGTGTCGTTGCCTGCACCGCGTGTTGCATGCCTGGGTACAGGGTATAGCCATTCGCCAATACATAGCGGACCTCGTATTCCCCCGGCTGCGGCGGCGCAGTAAGCTCTGCGCTGCCGTCCTCCCGCAACGGGCTGGTATATCCCCGCGCAAAGGCCGCCGCGCTGCCCGCCTCGACAATGGTGACAAAGTCACCGGGGGTGGCCTCCCCGGCCCACGCGACCGAGAACACCGAACTGACCGGGACCTCAGCCGGCGCCGACACGGTAAAGCCGCCATCCGTCACACGTAACGCATTGCGGGCGAGGATAAGGCGCGGTTGATCAAGCACGTAGCGCACTTCATAAACACCCTCTGTGGACGGGGCAGCAAGCGAGGCCGTGAGTGGCTGGCTGGCGTCGGACACGCCAGCCTTCGTGCGCGTGGGCATTGCGGCGAAGAAATAGATCGGCTCTCGTGGACCGTCTTCGGGGCTGGCGACGTGGAGATACGCACCCAACTCATCAGGGCCCGACCAGGTGACATCGAACGGGACACCCTCACGGGTCACCGCCGGGGTCTGGAGACTGACCTTGAAACCGAGGTCCACGGGCACGGTAATCACTTTCGGCTGCTGGGCTTCGACGGTGAATTGCAAGCGCCCGGTTTTCACCTCGCGGCCATCCTGCCAACCCCGCCAACGCGCCTCGGCGACATACTCGCCGGGCAGGACCTCGGTCATCGCGCTGCCGGTATCGGTGGCGGAAAAAACCGTCTCGCCGCCCGCAAGGGCTGTGACCGTCCACTCAAGCTGCGATTGGATCAGAGGCCCACCGGGCAGTACGGTGGCTTTCATCGCCAGGGTCGACGGCACTGCGTCGCCCCCAACTTCTCCTCCGGCCGGCCCCGCTTCCGCAAGGGTGCGCAGCGCCGATGCAAGCTCACTGGCACTGGCTGCGGCCACAAAGGTGCCGCCGGTTTCATCCGCCATGCACTGCAAACCCGCGCGCTCTTCCACGGTGACATCAAAGCCCACAACATGCACGGTAAAATCAAGACCGTTCTGTTCCAGCATTCTGGCCAGTGCACAGGGATCCACATCGCAGGTTTCCAAGCCATCGGACACCAGAATAACGGAGGCCGCCCGCTTGCGGTAATCCAGCGTCAGCGCGGCGTGTTCCACCGACTTCGCCAATGGCGTTTTTCCGTGGGGTGTGAGTTCCCGGAGAGCGGCGACCATGTCGGCCCGCTCTGCTCCCACACCTGCGAGCGTCTCGATGTCACTGCAGTCGCCCTCGCGGCGATGACCATAGGCGACCAGCCCCAGACGTTGCTCCGGCGGCAGCCCGAGTACGAGCCCCTCGACCACGTCCTTGGCAATCACGATCTTGTTGACCCCATCGATCTGCCCCCACATGGAGCCAGAGGCATCTAGCACAAGAATGGCATCGTTGGGCGACGATGCAGCCACGGGTAAGACAGGAAAAGACAGCATGGCGGCCAGGACGGCGCCGGGCACTGAGAGTCTGGACAGGTTCATTGCTGCACCCCACACACTGGATTCAGGCGATCGGCATGTCACATCCGCAATGCTGCCGAAGGCACAGCATCGACGAAGCGACACGTCCCAAGCATAGTGCAGAGTTGAGGATACAGCGAGTCACTGCGCCGCAAATGGACTGGCGCGGGGGTGTAGAAAGAAAAACCCGAAGGGTTGCGTTTGCGCCCCTTCGGGTATCGGGCATGGAACCGCGAGAGGTTCCCTCAGTCCTGGATCACGATCTCGACCCGCCGATTTCTCTGGCGACCCTCAGCCGTCGCGTTGTCCGCCACAGGCCGCGACATGCCGAAACCTTCAGTGCTGATGCGCTCCGGGCTGACACCGGCATTCACAAGGGCCTGGCGCACCGACAGGGCACGACGCTCAGACAAACCCTGGTTGAAGTCCGCACTGCCGGTGCTGTCGGTGAACCCCTCGATCAACACCGTTTTCTCCGGGTATTCCTCGAGGAAGTTGGCCAGCCGCTGAATGGTAGTCGCGGCGCCGGGCTGCAGCTCCGCCTTGCCGGTGGCGAACAGCACGTCTCCCAGCGTCATCACCATGCCGCGTTCCGTCTTCACCGCCTGCAGCGCGAGCAGCTCACGGCGCAGGGACTCGGCGTCCGCCTGGGTGCGTTGCAGCTCGGCCTCCCGTGCCTCCAGTTGCGCCTCACGCGCCGACAGCAGAATCTGGTCCTTGGTCTTGCCCAGCGTTTTCAGCTGTTCGCTGGCTGCCTTGCGATCTGCGATGGCCACCGCGGTATCGGTACGCACCTTGGCGACGTAGGCCAGGGAGGTCATATCCTCTTCGGAGGTCGCGACCGCCGCAGACTCCAGCGCCTTGTTGGCCCGTTGCAGTTCCGGACCGGCGTAACGCAGTACCGTCTCGCTCTGCTTGGCGGCGTTATAGCTCGCTTCCGCATCCAACAATGCCTGATTTTTCTGCAGGCTACCGCAGGCCGACAATACGGCCACAGACGCCACCAGCACACACATTTTGATCCCGGTTGAAAGTTTCATAAACGCTCCTGCTATCCTGTATGACGCGCTCAGTTACGCTGGCCGCGTTCGATTTCGCTGCGCAATGCCTCAATGCTGGCCTCCAACTCACGCAGAGCGGTCTCTACGCGGGTCTTGCTGGCAAAGGCCTGGGCATATTCCGCATCCGCTGCCGCCTCGTCCGATAGACGCTTGGCTTCTGCGTAGTCCTTCTCATCCATGGCGCGCTGGGCACGCCGCAGCTTCTCCTTGGCGCGGTCCATTGCGACCGGCGCATGCAGCGCAGCCTCGTTGTTTTCGGCGCTGGTCAGCGCGGTGCTGGCGCTGGCCATCTCGGCCTCGGGGCGGGGGGTGCTGCTGCAGCCCTGCGCCAATACCAGTACACTGCCGGCGAAGACGGCCGCGGCAATCCGCCGCCATTGGGGTTGCAATACATTCATTGTCGCTCTGCTCCTTGTCGGGTAGCTGCACGCTGCCCGGGTAGAAAAACATGGGTGGCCAAACGTGCGGATCATGCGCCTCGCCGTACAACTAAACAAGCGGTATGCAGGCCGCAGAAACGGTAATATTGCGGCCTGGCATCGAAGTCACCACCCTCATCCCACCATGGAGAGAACGCCCATGCATCGCTCGCTCGCCGCAATACTGATTGGCGTCATCACCTGCCTGACGACAGCGGCCCAGGCGTCGGACAGCAGCGGGCTTGCGCCCACCTCCGGCAGCAGCGTGCTGGAGGGTTTCACCTTTGATGACGGCTCGGTACTCGATCTGCGCCAGCACTACTACACCCTCGGCACGCCCCGACGCGGCGCCGACGGACGCGTTGAGAACGCGGTGCTGATCATGCACGGTACGACGGGCAGCGGAGACGGCTTCCTGCGCGATAACTTTGCCGGAGTGCTGTTTGGCAAAGGACAGTTGCTGGACGCAGATCGCTACTACCTCATCCTGCCCGATGCAATTGGCCACGGGCGCTCCAGCAAGCCCAGCGACGGGCTCCGCGCCGCCTTCCCCAAATACACCTACGACGACATGGTGCGGGCACAGTACAGACTGCTCACGGAGCATCTGGATGTCGACCATCTGCGGCTGGTGACCGGCACCTCAATGGGCGGCATGATGAGCTGGGTATGGGGCTACACCTATCCCGATTTCATGGATGCACTGATGCCCCTGGCCAGCCTGCCGGTGGAGATCGCCGGCCGTAACCGCATGACCCGCAAAATGATCATCGACGCCGTGCTGGACGACCCGGCATGGAACGGGGGTGATTACACAGAGCAGCCCCCTGGCCTGAAGGAGGCGATGTATGGCCTGCTGTTCATGGTCTCCAGCCCCCTGCAATACCAGTTAAAGGCACCGACCCGCGAATCCGCGGAGGCCATGATGGATTCACTGGTGGAGCGCTACCGATCAGCCCTTGATGCCAATGACCTCATTTACGCCTTCGACGCCTCGCGATTCTACAACCCGGCACCGCACCTGGAATCGATTCGTGCACCACTGCTGGCCATCAACTCGGCGGACGACCAGGTCAACCCGCCCGAGCTCGGCATTCTTGAACGGGAAACGGCGCGTATTCCGGGGGCTCGCGCTGTTGTGTTACCGATTACCGAAATGACGCGTGGCCACAGTACCCATTCGCAGCCCACTGTGTGGGGGCCTTATCTCGCGCAGCTGCTCGCCGCCACCGGGCCCGAACCCGTGTCCGAAGGATCAGCGCCCGGCCTGTTGCTGAACACAGCTGACCCGGCCTGGACCCAGCGCGCGCCAGAGCGTTTCAGGGCACGCTTCCTCACCACCGAAGGCGCATTCACCGTGGCGGTGCACCGCGACTGGGCTCCCCGCGGTGCCGACCGCTTTTACCAGCTCGTGCAGCAGGGTTTCTATGATGGCGTACACATCAATCGCGTGATGCCCGGCTATATCGCGCAGTTCGGACTGAGCCCTTTCCCTGCAGTCACGGCGGCGTGGAAGGACAACACGCTGGTCGACGACCCAGCACAGGTCAGTAACTCCCCGGGGCGCGTGGCCTTCGCCATGACCGGCCCCGACACCCGCTCGACACAGGTGTACATCAACCTGGGAGACAACGCGCAGCTGGATACCGAGGGCTTCGCGCCGTTTGGCGAAGTCGTTGAAGGAATGGAGGTGGTGGAACGCCTGTATCCGCTGTACGGCAATGAAGCCGGGGGCGGTATGCGACACGGTCGCCAGGGCCCCATCGAGCAGGGCGGTGCTGACTACGTGTTCACCCACTACCCCTTGCTCGACTTCATCGTCGCAGCAGAGGTGGTCGGCGATTGAGGCGCAGCCGCTCTAGGCCGCGGGCTGCTCCCCGGCCAGCACACAGTCACGCAGGGTGCGCTCTCCCAACTGGGCGCTGACCGCGTCGTCAATGCCCTGCAACAGCGCATCCACCGGCTCTGCGGAAACCACGCGGCGCTCCATGAGCGCCTGTTCCTCATTGGGACTGCGGATACTGCGCAGCAACTGTGCAACGGTCATGGTGGACGGGTCGCGTGCCACCAGATACTCGGGGGGCTCACTGCTGGTTTCCACCAGCAGGTCACGGCTGGCCAGCAATTCCACCGCTTCGGCAACGCGGTCAGGGGGCGCCTGCAGCGCATCAGACAGCGCATCCACCGTCATTGGCGGCGCCTTGCCGATGAAGGCCCGGGCAATCTGATAGATTACCAGCAGGGTGAGCTGTTCACGAAAACGGCCACTCAGCGCAACCCGCTGGTCAGAAAGCCGGATGCGCTCAGGATACTGGTGATAGAACGCCACCTGCGCACCGATCAGCAGGATCAGCCAGCTGACATACAGCCAGATCATGAACATGATCAGAATCGCAAAACCGGAGTAGATGGCCGCATACTTGGTGGAGCCAGCGGCAAACTCGGCGAACACCAACCCTGAGCCCTGCCACAGGCTGCCGCCAACAACGCCCCCCACGAATGCCGACGCAAAGTTCACCCGCGTGTTGGGCACAAACACGTAGGCAAAGGTGAACGCGAATATCACCAGCAACAACGGCAGCAGGCGCGACGCCAGCACCAGGAGGCTACCAAAGGGCTCGATATCCATGACCGACTGCATAACACTGCTGTTCATCATGGAGGCGGTCAGCCCCATGGCGGAAAACACCAGCACGGGGCCCACCATGATCACGCTGAGGTAATCGCTGAAGCGTCGGGATATGGGCCGGGAAGACTTGGCGCGCCACACATAGTTGAAAGACACTTCGACTTTCTGGATCAGCGATACCACCGTGTAGAGCAAGAGCGCGAGGCCCAGCGATCCGAGCACGCCAACCTTCATGTTCTCGACAAAATCCAGCAGGTTGAGCACGATTTCATGCCCCTGCTCGCCCAGGGGGGCCACCAGGTTGTACAGCAGCGGCTCTATCTGGTTGTGCACCCCAAAAGCCTTGAGGACCGAGAAACTCACCGCAAGCAGCGGGACCATGGACAGCAGGGTGGTGTACACCAGGCTCATGGCACGCAGCGTGAGCTGGCCCTGTGATATTTCCCGCACCAGCACAAACACAAAGCGGATCGCCTTGTAGGACCAGCGCTGCAGGCTGGAGAGCTGCTCGAGGTCCACTCGCCAGAGTTCGTTCAGCAGAAAGCCCCTGATGGTGCCGTAAATACCTGCCGGGCTTTGCATGGTGTCTCCTTTTACCTGCGCGCTCGCTCTGCCCTCCATCATAGCGCAGATTGAAAATCCGGGGGCATGGGCCAGCCGTGTGATTTCGGCTATTCTGTGGCACGGCCGCTAGCTGCCGCCCAACCTCAAGGAGACTGCACATGATTGGATACATCACCATCGGCGTGAACGACATGGCCAAGGCCAAAGCCTTCTACAGCGAACTGCTGGCCGACCTCGGCGCCGAGATAACCATCGACATGGATCGCATCGCGTTTTTCGGCACCGGCATGGACCAGCCCATGCTCGCCGTCTGCGTGCCTTACAACGGCGATGCTCCCAATCCGGGCAACGGCAACATGTTCGCGATCAGTGGCGGCACCAAGGAGAATGTCGACAAGCTCTACCACAAGGCTATCGCGCTGGGTGCCACCTGCGATGGCGAACCCGGGCAGCGCATCCCGGACATGTTCTACGGCGCCTACGTGCGCGACCCCGATGGCAACAAGATCGCATTTTACGTGTTCGGTTGACTTGATATCGGCAGCGGGTTGCATACCCCAAACAAGGTATGCACCCGCGCCCCCCTCAGCCGTACTCTCTGCGCCCGCAATAACCGTACAGAACAAGAGGTAAACTCTATGCACGCACGCAAGCCCATCACACTTCTGGTCGCCGCCTGCCTGGGCGCCGGCAGCGTCAACCTCATGGCACAGGGCCTCGAGGAAGTGGTCGTCACCGCGCAAAAGCGCGAACAGACCTTGCAGGATGCACCGATCTCGATTGCGGCCTTCAATGCCGACCAGCTGGAGCAGAAAGGCGTCAACACCATCGACGACCTGGGCACCTCGGTACCCAACGTGAAGATCACCCGCTCGCCGTCCAACACCTCCGCGGCCACCATCGCCATCCGCGGGTCCGCCACGATCAACCCGGCGATCACCTGGGAGCCGACTGTCGGCATCTACCTGGATGGCGTATTCATTGGCAAAAACGTCGGCGGCATTTTTGATATCGCCGAGCTGGAGCGCGTGGAAATGCTGCGTGGCCCGCAGGGCACGCTGTACGGCAAGAACACCGTCGGCGGCGCGGTGAACCTGATCACCCGCAAGCCCAGCGGCGAACTCAGCGGCACGCTGCGTGGCGGGGTGGGCAACTACTCGCTGGGCACCTTCTACGGCAGCCTGGACCTCCCGGCAATCGACCTCGGCGGCGCGGGCCAGGTCATGGCGAAACTGACCGGCTCCTACCGTGAGCGCGACGGTCTGTACGACAACGTCAACGACCCCTTCGGCAACCCGCTGGCAAATCCGGTGTTGATCGATGAGTTCAACAATATCGACAATACGGTCGGGCGCTACGACATTCTCTGGGAAGCCTCGGATCGCTTCGACCTGCGCTACACCTGGGACTACAGCGACCTGGACCTGGCGCCGTCCAAGAACCAGCTCACCTACCTGGACCCCAACGACCCTGCCGGGGTGAACGCACTGCTGGCACCCTATGTCACGGGCGAGAACGAAAACCGTGACAGCGTGAGCCTGGACCAGGCCAAATTCGAACGCTCCAAGTCCATCTCACAGTCACTGTTTGCCGACTATGATGCGGGCAGCTGGGGTGCCCTGGGCGATGTCACGCTGCGCTACATCGGCAACGACCGCTCACTCGACTGGGACGACGATATCGATATCGACGGTTCTCCGGTCAACCTGTTCACCTCAGCCCGCTTCATCGACTACGATCAGGCGTCGCACGAGGTGCAGATGATCGGCAGCACCGAGCGCACCAACTACGTGTTCGGCGTGTACTACTTCGAAGAGCAGGCGGACGTCTACAACCCGATCAGCTTCTTCGGCGCTTTCGGCGCACCAGTCTCGCAAAACCGTTACGGCTTCGACAACGACTCCGTGGCCGTGTTCGGCCAGGTGGAATGGCGCCCCGCAGCGGACGTTTTTCAGGATCGCCTGACCCTGACCCTCGGCGCCCGCTGGACGGAAGAGACCAAGGACACCTACATCGACCACCCCAATGACGTCGATGCGCAGGGTAACCCGGCTCCCTTTTCCGGCCGTGCCAAGAAGACCTTCAACAACGTGTCACCGACTTTCGTTGCCGCCTGGGATGCCAGTGACAACGTGAATATCTACGGCAAGATCGCCAACGGCTGGAAGGCCGGCGGTTTCAACGGCGAAGCGCCCTTTGAGGCCGCGTTCACCACGCCCTACGATGCGGAGGAGATCCTCTCCTACGAGGTCGGTATCAAGTCCCGCTGGAAAGACAACCGGCTGCAGGTCAATGGTGCCTACTTCTACAATGACTCGACCGACATGCAGATGTCGATCTTCGTCGCGGGCAGCAGCGCTGCGTCCATCGTCCAGAACGCCGGTGAAGCCACCATCCAGGGCTTCGAGGTGGAACTGGTTGCACTCCCCATCCCGCAGCTGGAACTGGCGGCGAGCTATGGGTATCTGGACACCACCTACAACGAGTTCATAGAAAACGGTGTGGACGTGAAGGACCAGAAGGACTTCCCCTACGCACCCCGCAACAGCGCGAGCCTGTCAGCGGAGTACAGCATTGCCGCCGGCAACTGGGGTGACCTGACGGCCCGCCTCGATTACGAGTTTGTGGATCGCCACGTGCCCTACATCGAGCCGAGCCAGAATGCGACCTCCGAAGTGCGCCCCTATGGCCTGGTGAACGGTCGCCTGACCCTTGCCAATGTGCCTGTGGGTGACGGCCAGTCACTGAAGTTTGCCCTCTGGGGTAAAAACCTGGCCGACAAGGAATACCGGATCAACACCATTCCGTTCGGCATCTGGACTGCCAGCTACTACGGTGACCCGCGCACCTACGGCGTGGAGGCCACCTACGAGTTCTGACACGCAGCCGCAGCAATGGCGCCTCCGGGCGCCATTGTTTTTTGTAGCGAACGGGACGCAACCACCGCAGAAGGAGGCGCACATGACGCCGGACATGGAACAACAGTTGCAGGCGCTGCTCGACAAGCAGGCCATCATGGAGTTGATCAACGCCTACTGCAACGCGGCGGATCGACACGATAACGAGAAATTCCGCTCCCTCTACCACGAAGACGCGATTGATGACCACGGCTCCTTCTTCAAGGGCCTCGCCATGGATTTCATCGATACCTTGCCGGATATCCAGGCCAATATGGAAATCCTGCACCACAACGTCACCACGGTGAACATCAAGCTGGACGGTGACCGCGCCGAGGGGGAGGTCTACATTCTGGCCTTTCACAAGATCAGCACCGAAGAGGGGCCGCTGGACCTGCTGATTGGCGGGCGTTACTTCGACAAGTACGAAAAGCGCAACGGGGTGTGGAAATTCACCTACCGCGCGGTGGACGCCGACTGGGCCCACCTGCACCAGCCCTCGCTGGTCAACCTGAAAAACCCGATTATCGACGGCGCACACATCGGTCGCCCGGGGCCGGAAGACCCCTCCTACTCGATTTTCGACCTGCTACAGTGGGGGCAGCGCTAGTCACCGCCCCTGCACACCGGACAAGGATACCCATGAGCAAAGCTGAAAAACTGAAGATTGCCAATGCCCACTTGCCACCCTGCCTGCAGGTCCTGCACGGCGAGTTGCTGGACTTCGATGACACCGCGGGCACGGCAGAGATGCAGTTCGACGTCAGCGAGCAGTTCTGCCACTCCGTCAACGTGGTGCAGGGCGGCAACGTCACCGTCATGCTGGACGCCGCCATGTCGCACGCACTGTTCATGCAGCAGGCTGATGTGGCCGCCATCCCCACGCTGGAGCTCAAGGTCAGTTTCCTGGAACCCACCCTCGCCGGACGCAGTGTCGCCCGTGGCAAGGTGGTCAAGTGCGGCAAGAGCATCGCCTTTCTGGAGGGCTCCCTGATCAACCCCGCTGGCCAACTGGCTGCCGTGGCCTCGGCCACCGCCAAAGTCGTGCGCAAGAAAGCGGATTGACCGTGCTGCCCCGCCGCTCGCTCGCCCTGCGTTCCCTGGGATTCGCCACCGCCCTCGCCGCCTGCCTGCCGGTTTCCGCCGAAGAGCACAGGGAGTGGCGCAGCTATGGCGGCGACGCCGGGAACACGCATTACTCCAGCCTTGCACAGATTGACCGCGACAATGTCGACGAACTGACCCTGGCCTGGCGCTACGCCAGTGCAGCCGGTCAACCGCTGCCCCACAGCTCTGAACTGCAGGTTAACCCGATTGTCGTGGATGGCGTGCTCTACGGGCGCAACCCGCTGTATAACGTGTTTGCCCTGGACGCCGCCACGGGGCGTGAACTGTGGACCTTTGCACCGGACCAGGCGCATGTGGGCATGTCGAACATGCGCGGCGTCACCTACTGGCAGGACGGCGATGACCGCCGCATCCTGTTCACCACGGGCCACTTCCTGATGGCCCTGGATGCCGACAGCGGCAAGCTGATCCGTGGCTTTGGCAATCAGGGACGGGTGGACCTGCGGGAAGGCCTGGGGCGCGCGCCCGAGCAGGTCAGCATCAACGCCCCCTCCCCCGGTGTCATCTTCGACGACCTGATCATCATGGGCTCTGCGGTAACGGAAACTGCGGGCTCTGCACCGGGTGATATCCGCGCCTACGACATACGCAACGGCAAGCTGGCGTGGACCTTCCGCACCATCCCCGCTGCCGGTGAATTCGGCGCCGACACCTGGCCCGCGGGCGCTCGCGAGACCGCCGGGGGCGCCAATGCCTGGGCGGGCATGAGCGTGGACCACGCACGCGGCGTCGTCTATGTCCCCACCGGCTCCCCGGCCCCGGACTTCGACGGCTCAGGCAGGCCCGGAGACAACCTGTTCGGCAATACCTTGCTGGCGCTTGATGCCCGCAGCGGCAAGCGCCTGTGGCACTTCCAGACCGTGCACCACGACCTCTGGGATCGCGACCTGAGCTCGGCACCGACCCTGGCGACCGTCACCAGCAATGGCGAGCAGCGGGATCTGGTGGCCCAGGCATCCAAGGAGGGTGTGGTGTACCTGTTCGACCGCGACAGCGGCGAGCCGGTGTTCCCGATAGAAGAGATCCCGGTACCCCCCTCTGACATACCCGGCGTCTACAGCTCACCCACACAGCCCCGGGTCACCCTGCCGGAACCGTTTGCCCGCCAACACATGACAGCTGACGATCTCACCGATCTGTCACCCGAGGCGAATGCGGCCGCGCGCAAGGTGTGGGAAGAAGCGCACGAGCTGGCCTATCTGCGCCCCGCCGGCCTGCGCAAAACCATCCTGTTGCCGGGCTTCTACGGTGGCGCCAACTGGGGCGGCGGCGCCTTCGATCCGGAAACCAACCTGTATTACATCAACGCCACCAACGCGCCCAACATTCTGCAGATGGAGCCGGTGCAGGTGACGCGCGGTTCCAGCATGGGCGTCGGAGAGTTCCTGTTCCGCCAGCAGTGTGCCGGCTGTCACGGCGTCGATCTTGAAGGGTTCTATCCCTATGCACCCGCACTCACCGGGGTCGAACAGCGTATCTCCCGCCGCGAGGCACTGGAGGTGGTCACCGGCGGCAAAGGGCGCATGATGCCCTTCGGGCACCTGTCCCGACACGAACGTGATGCCGTGGTGGATTATCTGTTTGCTTACAGCGCGGGCGAGCTGGGCACGGCAAGCGAGGATGAGGGCGCCGAGAAGGAAACGGTATACGTATTCGCCGGCTACCGTGATTTTGTCGACGCCGAGTACTACCCGGCAATCAAGCCACCGTGGGGTACGCTGACCGCCATCGACTTCGTGAGCGGCAAGATCCGCTGGCAGATTCCGCTGGGCGAGTACGCCGCCCTCACCGAGCGCGGCATTGCCCCCACCGGTACCCGTAACTTCGGCGGCCCGGTGGTCACCGCCGGCGGTTTGCTCATCATTGCCGCCACCGCTGACGAGAAACTGCGCATTTTCGACAAGCGGGACGGCACACTGCTCTGGGAGTACCAGTTGCCGGCGGGCGGCTACGCCACCCCCGCGACCTACGCCATCGATGGTCGACAGTACATTGTGATCACGGCCAGCGGCGGCAAGCTGGGCACCCCTACCGGGGATCAGTACCTCGCCTTCGCCCTGCCTGAGTCCGCAACAGACTAGGGGCAGGCCACCCGGCGGTTGTGTTGAGCGGACGTGAATGCGAGAATCGCCCTTCGTCCGCGCGGAGAGCAGCCCATGACCGTCATTGTGGAATTTCAGGTACATCGCGACAACGTGCGCGAAACGCGCACTCAGCGGCACGCTTGCGCGGCACTGGACAACGACCAGCTGCTGGTGCGCATAGACCAGTTCGCACTGACCTCCAACAACGTCAGCTACGCCGTCGCCGGCGATATGATCGGCTATTGGCAGTACTACCCGGCGCCTGCGCCCTGGGGCATTGTGCCTGCCTGGGGCAGTGGTACCGTCATAGCATCCGCTCATCCCGAAATACCGGAAGGTGAGCGGCTGTGGGGGTTCTTCCCCATGGCCAGCCATACGGTGCTCACCGCAGGACGTGTGCGGCAGGACCAGCTCACTGACGTGGCCGAACACCGCCAGCCACTGCCCGCCCTCTACAACAACTTCCGCCGCACCGCGGCGGAGCCGGCCTTTCTGCAGGCCATGGAAAGTCAGCGCAGCCTGCTGTTTCCGCTGTTCTCGACGGCCTACGTACTCTTCGACTACCTGCAGGACAACGCCTGGTTTGGGGCCACCCAGATCGTGATCGGTTCAGCGTCGTCGAAGACGGCCTACGGGCTGGCCTGGCTGCTGCGCCAGTCAACGGCGGCACCACCTGTGGTGGGGCTCACCTCGCCGGGCAACGTGGCATTCACAAGTGCCCTCGGCTGCTATGACAGCGTGCTCACCTACGGCACTGAGGCGCAGCTGAACCCTCTACCCAGCGTGTGGGTAGACATGTCCGGCAACACCGGGGTGACCGCCGCGGTGCATGAGAGCCTGGATAGCCGGCTGCAGGCCAGTGTGAGTGTGGGGCTCACCCACTGGGACGCACCTGCCCGCAAGGGTCCACTCCCCGGGCCCAGGCCCGAGTTTTTCTTCGCGCCGGCGCAGATCGGCAAACGCGAAAAAGAATGGGGGCCGGGCGTGATCATGGAACGTGCGACTCAGGCGAGCGCCGACATCGCGACAGCCACGGCCGAACACACCGTTATAGAACACCGACACGGCACCGAGGCATTGCGCGATGCGTGGTTGGAGTTGCTGGACAACCGCGCCCCGGCGCAGCGCGGCCTGCTGCTGTCACTGGCTGAACCGTAAACCACCAGCGCGCTCAGCCGCGCCAGTGGTCGGGCCCCGGACCAAGCACTGCATAAGAGCCCACGTGACCCCGGTTGTGCTTGCAGCGATGCTGCAGGCGCCAGCAGCCGGCCACCAGCCTCCACTCATCGTGATAATCACCGAGAGTCCTGAACGTCTGCCCCTCATGCACCCCGCTACCGAGGTGCATATCGCTGACATAGGCGCGACTGCTGGCCCGCTCACCCTGCACCTCTATCAGCACGTTGCCCAGCAGGTGCTGGGTGGGGCCGCAGGCGTCGAGAAAGGAGCGCAGCAGCGTGATGATCTCCTCTACACCGCGCAATTCCCCGGTGCCGAGGTCCGCCGTTACCTCCGGTGCGCAGAGCGCACCCAGGGCCTCCCAGTCCCGATTGTCCATGGCCCGGGCAATGGCAACCAGATTGCGGTAAATGGCGCGCTCGGCGAGCAGTGTAGCCAGTGTCGCTTCGCTCATTGCTGCGCCTTCCGCGGCAGCAACACCGCGCGTATGTTGTCTGCCATCTGCCGTAAGGCGTCGCGCCGCGGCATGCCCAACAGCGCGTCAAACATGGCCTGGTTCTGCTCGCCGGCGATGTACACGGGTCCATCATCCAGGTGCTTTAGTGCCAGTTCAGCGACCTCCCGCGGGGCCATCATGCCTTCCAGCGTCGCCGGGTCGATGCCCTGCAGGGCGTGTGCCTCGGTATCGGTACTGCCGGGGCAGAGCGCCAGCACATCGATACCCTGTGGCTGCAACTCGCCCCAGAGGGACTCCCCGAGGCTGTTGATAAACGCCTTGCTCGCCGCGTAGGCCGCCGAAAAGGGAATCCCCATAAAGCCTTCCACCGAGCTGGTCAGAATGATGCCGCCACGACCGCGTTGCAGCAGCGCCGGAATGAAACGCTGAGTGAGGTGCAGCGGTGCCGCGCAGTTGACCTGCAGCAGCGCCGTCATCTGTGCCGGGTCGTTGTCCTGGTGCGGCCCCTTGAGCCCGAAGCCCGCATTGCTCACCACCAGGCCGATATCCATCGCCTCCGCCGCCTTGGTGATGGCCTCAATGGCATCGGGGTGCGCAAGATCGACGCAGCACAGCGCCACGCCAACACCGTGGGCGGACGCCAACTGCGCAGCCAAGGCCTGCAGACGGTCGCCGCGCCGCGCAACCAGCAACAGGTCGCAGCCGCGTTCAGCCAGACTGTGGGCAAAGGCCTGCCCGATGCCGGATGAGGCGCCCGTCACCAGGGCCGCTGGGCCATAGCGGGCTGTAAAAGCATTCTCCTTCATTGGGGTTTCTCCCGGTAGTCGGTTTCGGCACCCTGCTCACCGGGTGCCTCCAGCCGCTGAATCTGGTGTCGCAACCAGGCGCTCAGCCAGAAGTTGCCGCTGTCCTCCAGCAGTGCGCGATGGGCATCTGCCGCCAGCGCCCGGGCCGCCCTGTGGGCGGGGTCAGCCTGCAGCGCAATATCCAGCACATGCAAGGCCTGCTCAGCCTCACCGGCGGCCAGTTTCGTTTCCGCGCGCGCAACCAACGGTGCTATGCCACCGGCCAGTTCCACAATGTCAGCGGCCACCGCTCCCGCCGGCACCGCATACAGCTCGGTGGTGGAGCGGTGGTGAAACCAGCCCGCGTAGTATTCCCAGATGGCGCGCACGCCCCAGGCAACCTTGCCGTAGCCCTGCCCCACCTCGAGTTCGGGCGGCAGGGCAATCTCTGCCATCAGCGTATGCACGTCCTTCCCCGCATTCATACCCTCAACCACGGCGTCGTGGACATGGAGAATGGCATCGCGCAACACAGTGAGTTCTTCCTGTATCAACTGCCTGCCCTCGACTGGGCCGTGGTGGCCGTACAGAATGAGCTCCGGTTCCAACGCGCGCACGGTCTCCGCGGCCGCGGCACAGACCAGCGCATCCCGGTAGCGATCTCCGCGGATGGTGACCAGGTTGGGGAAGTGACCAAAAGGGCAACCGAACAGGTTACCCGTGAGGCAAATACGGTGCTGGGGGAGCCAGACGACGAGTGAGTCGTTGGTCTCGGCACCGGGAACAGCAATCAACTCAACCTCGAGGCCACCGTGCTCGAAACGGTGGCGCTCGTGAAACAACAGATCAGGTACCGGGCGCGCCTGGGCGGGAAAATCGGTATAGCCCTGTGCCGCATAGTAGGCGAAGGTGTCCCTGAACTTGTCCGCGAAAGCAAACGCGGAACGGCTGCCCCTGAAGGCGTGGAGGCGGGCATCGTAAGCCTGATGTTCGGGATTGCCCGCCTGGGCAATAATCTGCAGGCCCGGATACTGCTGGCGCAGCCAGTCTGCGCCACCCACGTGATCCACATGCCCCTGGGTAAAGATCAGGTGGGTCAGCGGGTCCTGGGTAAATGCCTCATAGCTCTGCTTGATAACGGGCGCCTCGAAGCCCATACCGGCATTGACCTGGATGTTGCCTGCAGGCGTTTGCAGCAGATAACTGTTGGAGAACGCCTCGCACTGCAGGATGAATGCATTGATGCGGCGCGCCCCGAAGCGCGCGGCATTCGGCTCCACAGGGCGTGACCGGTACAGGGGTTCCCCGCTGCGGCGCAGGGCTGCCTTCTTGTCATCGTGCACGACAGGTTCCTTGTTGGCGGCATGGGCCCCGCACAGTAGCGCGAGGCGTGGCCGAGGCTCTACTGCTCGCACCGCATCGTCAGCCGGCGGTTCGTGAAACTGTACCAGCGCCAGGCGGCCCGCCCAGCGAAGCGGGCGCCGCTAGCGCGGCAGGTAGAACTGCTCGTACCAGCGGCGCAGTTTGTTGATTGGCCCATCGCCATCACAGAGGATCGGATCCGCGCGGTAAACCTTGTCCTTCCAGATCTCCACATCCTGCCCGAATGCCGCGTGGGCACCGATCGCGTACTGCTCGG
Organism: uncultured Haliea sp.; assembly: GCF_963973825.1. Lineage (NCBI taxonomy): Bacteria > Pseudomonadati > Pseudomonadota > Gammaproteobacteria > Cellvibrionales > Halieaceae > Haliea > uncultured Haliea sp. Next base: position 80,955 of record NZ_CAXBAE010000012.1, on the reverse strand, counting down.
CGAACTCCTCGGGCACCGGTTCGCCATCCAGCCCACTGACGATCACGGCGCTGCAGAGATCGACTTCCTCACGATTGACCGGGGTATGGTAATTGACCCACCAGCTGCGATAGTCGACCCCGCCACCCCGCGACTCCGTGTAGTAATACATGATCGAGGGGCCATGATAGGTGGCATCGCCCCAGGCATCTGCAGGATTCGCGATGCTCTGTTCGCGCATGGCCTGCATATCGAAAGGCAGTCCGGGCGGGATGACCCCGCGCGCCGCCGCGCTCTGCTGCACCCGCGAAACCTGGGTGACCGTGCGCTCGCCGAAGCGGTTCTCGAACGACCGCACCTCGCCGCCGTGAACGTGGGGAAAGTGCGCAATATCGACGATATTCTCGATGACGTCACAGGGCTGCGCGCGAATCCGTGAGCGATGGAAACGCCAGTCGCCCCAGCCACCTTCGCCATCGCCCCACGCGTCGATGCCGGGCAGGTAATCTTCCGGCGGACCCGCCTCCGGATCATGCCACACGGCGATAAAGCCATTGCGCTCCAGCACCGGCCAGCCACGCAGCGCATTCCGCGCGCGCTCGGGTATGCGACTGGCATAGGGAATGTCGATGCATTCCCCGTCACCGGCGAAGGTCCAGCCATGAAAGGGGCAGGCCAGCGCATCGCCGACGATCCGCCCGCCATCGCTCGCCAGGTGCGCGCCCAGGTGCGGGCAATGTGCGTCGAGCACCGAGGCCTTGCCGGACTCACCGCGAAACAGCACCAGATCAACACCAAAATAATGCAGCCGCTGCACGGTCCCCGGCGGTAATTCACTGGAGAACGCGACAATGTGCCAGCCACGTGCGAAGCGGCCGGGCTCGAGAAACGCGTAACGGTAGTTACTCATTAGCCGACTCCTCGTCGTTCAGCGCATGCAGCGCCGCAAGGTAGGCAAAGGTCATGGCAGACCCGATTGTGGCCCCTGCTCCCGGATAGGTATCCCCCATCACGGCGGCGCTGGTATTCCCCGCGGCATAGAGCCCCGGTATGGCCTCACCCGATTCCTTCAAAACCCGCCCATGCTCGTCGCACAGCAATCCACCCTTGGTGTCCAGATCACCGGCTTCGCAGCGCAGCGCGTAGTAGGGGGCCGTATCCAGCGGGCCGAGACAGGGGTTGGGCTGCACTTTCGGATCCGCGTAATAGCGGTCGTGTTCCGAGTCACCGCGTCCGTAGTCCGGGTCTCGCCCTTCCCGGGCGTGCCGATTGAACCGCTCGACAGTGGCCAGGAGGCCCGCTGCGTCGATGTCAAGCGCCGCAGCAAGCGCGCCCAGCGACTCCGCCCGGGTCAGCAGGCCGGAGCTGAACAATGCCTCGGGAAGCTGCCCGTCACCGACCATTTTCCCAGGCTTGATATGGCCGACAGGGTACTGTTGACGATAGCGTGCATCGAACACCAGATAGCAGGGGATGGCGCCCTCTCCACGAGCTTCCGAGGCGTACTGGTCTTTCACCACATCCTCGTAGGGTTGCGCTTCGTTGGTGAAGCGCAGGCCCTTCCGGTTCACCATGATGGACCCCGGGTAGGCCTTGCCCGCGATCAGGGCCAGCACGCGGCCGTCGGGCATCCTGTAGGTCGGCGACCACCAGGCGCTCTTCATAAAACCCAGCGCCGCCCCCAGCGACTGCCCCATACGGATGCCGTCGCCGGTTGCACCCGGCGCGGCGGCCGTCCAGTCGGCGCCGATCGGCGCCTGCTGGAAGGCCTGTCGCATCGCGGCGTTGTGCGAAAAACCGCCCATCGCCAGCAACACACCGCGACGCGCCCGAATGCGCTGCTCCACGCCCTCCCGGACCACCACCGCACCGGTGACCCGGCCATCCTCCAGCAACAGCTCGCCCAGTGGCGCATTCAGCCACAGGGGAATATCCCGATCCATCAGCGAGCGTCGCAAGCGGGCCACCAGCCCCGCGCCCAGTGTTACCCGTTGGTCGGGCTTTCCGCGCAGGCGTGCCGGGAGATCCAGCCAGTAACGCGCATACAGGCGCACACCGAGCCAGATCGCCGCGAGCCCCATATCACCCAGCTTGCGCCCCTCGGGCACCGTGATGTTACAGCGCAGCAGCGAATCATAGTCGTTTCGTATGCGCTCGGCCTCGGGGCCGAGCTCGCGCAATGAGAAGGCACCCGGGTCCATGGAACGGCCCCCGGATTTGTAGCCCGGCTGGGTGGGGTAGTAATCCATGTACTCCGGCAGCGGCGTGAACTCCACGCGGCTGTGGCGCATCATGAAGTCCAGCATCTCGCCCGCGCGCGTTGCAAACGCCCGCAGCCGGGCCGGACTGACACTGTCACCGATCAGCGCCCGCAGATACCGCCAGCCCTCCTCCGCACTGTCATCAATGCCCAGCTCAGCCTGGCGATGATTGCCCGGCAGCCATGCAACGCCACCCGACTTGCAGGTTGTGCCGCCGTAGCGCGGCTCTTTTTCCACAACCAGTACACGACCGCCCAGCTGGTGTGCCACGACGGCACCCGTCATGCCCGCGGCACCACTGCCCGCCACCAGCCAGTCCACTTCCTGATCGTAATGCAATGCCGACCTCGCTTTGTGTTGTCAGGGAAGTAGCTTGGAGAATACGGGGCTGAGCCGCCCCTAGAAACCCGCAGGGCGGTAAAGTGCAGAGTGGTATGAATGCCTGAACGTCAGCCGCGGGTGGCCGATATCCGGCCAGCGATCACGGCAGGCTGGCCAGCCAGTCGTCAACGAGCGTCAGGGCACGCGCGTAATCGTAGGCCGCCAGTGCCCGCTGCAGGTTGCGGAACCGCTCCGGGGCCGCGGCGCGCAGGGCCGGGGCCTCCGCGTTCAACAGGGGACGCGCGGCGGCATCGTCCTCGGCCAGCAGTGCGCGCAGTCGGGTCAAGGCGCCGACGGTGTCACCTGCTGCCTGCTGGCCGCTATCAACCGGACCGCTTGCCCCTCCCGGCGACGGAATCTGCTCCAGGGCGGCCAGCAGTGGCAGCAGCAGCTGCGCGACATCCTGCAGCAACGCATCGACCTCCGCGGCATCCGGCTCGTCGGGACGACAGGCCTGCTCCAGCGCCGCGGCCGCCTGCGAGAGCCCCGATGCGCCCACGGTTGCAGCAAGCCCTTTCAGTGAATGTGCACTGCGCTGCGCCTGATGCCAGTGGCCACGCTGTACCGCCGTGTGGAAGGCATCGACAAACTGCGCCTGGTCTGTGGCGAAGCCGTGCAGGATACGCAGGTACAGGGCGGTATTGCCCTGCAGCCGCTCCAGCCCGGCAGCGGCATCGACATCGGGCAGCGCCAACACCTCCTCTGGCAATTGCACGGTGTGACCGGGGCGGGCCGCGCTAACGGACGGCGTCTCCACGGGCCCGGCACCCTCCGCAGGTGCTATCCAGCGCGCCATTGTGACCAGCATCACAGCCACATCAAGCGGTTTGCCGATGTGGTCATTCATTCCCACCGCGAGCACCCGCTCCCGGTCTCCGGACATGACGTTGGCCGTCATGGCAATCACCGGCAGCGCCTGCGTTGCCGGGTTGGCCCGGATACGACGTGTGGCCTCGTAGCCATCCATCACCGGCATCTGGCAATCCATCAGCACACCGTCAAAGCGCTGGGCTTCCAGTAGCTGCAGGGCCTCAAGGCCATCTCCCGCGAGCGTTACGCGTATGCCGTAGCCTTCCAGCAACTCACGCGCCACATCCTGGTTGACCAGATTATCCTCGACCAGCAAAACATGGGCTCCTCGCAGGTGATCGACAGCCTGCTGCAGGTCCCGGGTTTCCGACGCGCGGCGGGCACCCGCCCGAGGGCCGCCCTCGACCGCCTGAACCACCGCATCCAGCAGCGCCGATGGTGTCACTGGTTTGGTGAGGAAGGCGGCAATCGGCAGGCCGGTGTCGGGTTCCTCCACCGGTTCAGCACCGATATCCAACAGGACGATCACCGCGGGGGGTGGCAGCTGCGGCTCTTGGTGCTGCAGTTGCAGTAGCACCTCCCGCCCGCTGGCGTCACCCAGCTTCCAGTCCAGCAGGACCGCGGCATAGTGCGCGTCCTTTGCGCTACGCCGCAGGGCATCAATGGGCTGTGTGACATCGGCCGCGTAATCCACACGGTAGCCAAATGCGCTCAGGTACTGGCCGAGAATCTCCCGGGCGGTTCGGTTGTCGTCCACGACCAACACACGCAGCGGATCCTGCGACTGGGAGATACCGGGGCGCGCCTCATCGATGCCACAGGGCAGCGTGAAGCGGAACACCGAGCCCACACCAAATTCGCTTTCAACCCAGATCTGTCCACCCATCAGGTCGACGAGATTCTTGCAGATGGCGAGGCCAAGGCCGGTACCGCCATACTTGCGCGTGGTCGAAGGGTCAGCCTGGGTGAAGGCCTGGAACAGCGCGGACTGCTGCTCGGTTGTCAATCCAATACCGGTGTCTGTGACGCTGAATTGCAGCCGCAGTTGGTGTTCACTGCGCTCAATGATGTCAACGGCGACGATCACCTCACCACCGTCCTCGGTGAACTTCACCGCATTACTGCACAGGTTCACCAGAATCTGCCCCAGGCGCACCGGGTCACCCAGCAGCAGGCGCGGCAGGTCGGCGGGCAACCGGAACAGGAACTCGATGTTCTTTTCAGCCGCGCGCATGCCGGTGGTGTTCGCGAGGCGCTCAAACACCTCGTCCAGGGCAAAGGGGATGGTCTCGATACTCAGCTTGCCCGCTTCGATCTTGGAGAAATCCAGAATGTCGTTGATGATCGAGAGTAGCGTCTTCGCTGAAAGTTCAATCTTGCTCAGGTAGTCGCGCTGTCTGTCGTCAAGTGGTGTGCGCATGGCGAGGTGCGTCATGCCCATGATCGCGTTCATCGGTGTGCGAATCTCATGGGACATGTTGGCCAGGAAGCTGGATTTGGCGGCTGTCGCGGCCTGCGCTTCGTCACGCGCGGCTTCCAGTTCCTGGTTGAGCAGACGCTCTACATGGTGATTGATGCGCACACCGGCGATGCGCGTCATGCGACCGCTTTCGTCGCGCTCGACCACCTGGCCGACATCAAGAAACCAGCGCCATTCCCCATCGGCACACAGCTGTCGGTACTCACAGCGATAAACATCCGTGCGCCCTTCGAGGCAGTCCGTCGCCAACGCGATGGCCCGCCCGACATCGTCCGGGTGCGTCAGGCGCACGACGGAATCGATGCCGTGACGCAGCGGCGCCCAGGTGTCCTCACTCTCGCGCAATTCCAGCGGCGAATAGCGCATCAACCGGGTGAAATTCACATTGGTGATAAAGCGATCACCCTCGGAGAGGTACTCCCAGAGGCCGAGATCCGCCGCCTCGGCGATCAACAGCAGGCGTTGCTCGCTCTCCTCCCGGCGCTGTTCGGCGCGCATGCGCGGGGTGATGTCGATGAGGGTTCCGACGAGAGTCTCCGGGGCGCCCTCCTCGTTGTACTCGGCGCGCCCGGTCTCAAACACGAGTCGCACCTCTCCGTCCCGGTCCAGAATGCGGTATTGCAGCGTGAATGTGTGGTCTTCCTCGATGGCGGCGCTGATCACACGGCTCACGTGTTGCGCGTCCTCTGGGTGAATGACGCTGGCATAACTGCGCACCGCGTTGTTGATGAACTCGCTCGCGGGATAACCGGTCAGGGTCTGTACGGCATCGTTCATGTAGAGCATGGTCCAGTGCTCGTCTGGCCGTGCGCGGTACACCGTGCCGGGGATGGTGGACACCAGGCGACTGTACTCCTGGTCCCGCAGGGTCAGCGCACGCTGCATGGCCTTGCGCTCAGTGATGTCGCGCAGCGCAGCGATGATCCGCAGGCTGGCCCCCTGCCCCATGGGGTTGAGGCTGATTTCAACCGGAATCGGGGTGCCATCGCGGTGCGCCGCGACCAGCTCCCGGGCCTTGGCACTGCGCAGGGCACCCGAACGGGCCGCGCTGACAAACGCGTCGCGCATCGCAACGTGCCCCTGTCGCTGTGTTTCCGGCATGAGAATCTCGACACTTTCGCCGATCATTTCTCCCGGCGCGTACCCGAAGAGCTCCTGCGCGCGGCGATTGACCAGTGTGATCTCACCACGGGCATCGGTGATCACCAGGGCGTCCGGGGCCGACTCCAGCAGCGCTTCGAACTGCTGCTGCTTCTCCGCCTCCTGCCGCCGGGCCATTTCCAGCTCGGTCACGTCGAAGTTGACGCCGGTCATGGAGACAGACCTGCCCGTCTCATCGCAACGCACCTGGCCTCTTGCATGCACATAGACGGTGCTGCCATCCGCGCGCCGTAGCCGATAATCGACCTCCACCGGCTCTGCCGTCTTCACTCCACGCCGCAGCGCATTGACCAGGGCCGCGCGGTCCTCGGGATGTACCTGCGACAGGTACCAGTCACCATCGAGGCCCTCGCCCTCCGGGTCCACGCCGAGGGCACGGATAAAGCTGCCCTCCCAGGACCACTGATCGCTGAGAATGTCCCACTCCCAGATTGAGGCCCGGGCCGCACGCAGCGACTCGGTGCGGCTCAGTTCTGCCGCATGCAGGTCGGCGAGCAGCCTGCGGGTTTCCGTCACGTCCTGCAGCAGGCCCACATAATTCCTGATTCCCCCCGCCGGGTCGAAGACGGGAGCAATCACCTGGTCACACCAGAGGAGGCGTCCATCCCGGGTCCGGTTGGTGATTTCGCTGTGCCACACTTCGCCAGCGGTAATGGTCTGCCACATGTCCTGGTAATAGGCGGCGTTCATTTTGCCGCTCTTCAACAGACTGGGCGTGCGTCCGGTGACCTCAGCCTCGGTGTATCCGGTCAGCCGCGTGAACGCCGGATTCACATACTCGATGCATCCCCGCACGTCGGTAATGAGCACGGACACGGGGCTCTGTTCGACGGCCGAGCCCACTGCGCGCATCTCCTCCCCCTGCTCGCGCAATTGACGCTGCAGATAACGCCGTCCACGCTCAGAGAGCCACAGCACGAAGGCGAGCATGCTGATCACCAGTATGGTGATGGCCAGCGCAACGGCATAGACCAGCCGCTCGACGAGGCGGTACTGCTGCAGCACCTCTGCCACATCGATTTCCGTGGCCACGCCGAGATCCAGCATCGGTGACCACGACCAGGCGCCCATCACCGGCTGCCCGCGGTAATCGCGGTAGCCCAGGGTTTCCACACCCTCAAGCCCGGAAATGGCCTGCGCCGCCATACGCGTCAAGGGCCAGGTGGACGCCGGTTCCTCGGGACGCTCGCCCGCCAGCAGGTTGACACCGGGGTCGAGCAGGCGCGGGTACCCCCGGGGCGAGAGAACACCGGGATAGCGTTCGGAAAGGGCCAGAATGTCCTCGGAGAAGCGCGAGCCACTGAGCACCTCCCCGCGACGGTTGAAGATGAATGACTCGCCGGACTCGCCGGCCCGGGCGGCATACAGCAGGGCGTTGAATTCCGCGCGATCACCCGCCTCAATGAGCAGGAACACCGTGCTGGCAGCGTCCAGCCGCACCGCCCGCAACAGTGCCAGGTGGTGCTCATGCGTGCTCGTGTCGTGGTCGATGGCCAGCAGCAACGGTGCGCGCATTGACGCCGCCGCCTCCAGGTGCTGCGGCAGACGTTCGCGTGGGTATGTCTCACCCGCACGGTGTGGCTCATTGCCCGCCAGCACCTCGCCGTCGCTGTCGAGCAGCACGAAATAGGGGTTTTCGTGATTCGAGCGGGCGGCAATCAGGGCCGTCAGGGAAGCGGCCGCCTGGGCGCTGCGCTCCGGCGATGCGGCCTGCGCCACCTCGGCCATGCGCTGGCGCACATCGGCGGCCTGCAGCATTTCCCGCAGGTAGACCACCTGTCGCTCGAACCAGAGCTCCAGCCCGGACTGCACACCGCTGTTGATCGAGGTCAGAATGAGCGCCTGGTCGCTGCGCGCATCAGACTCCAGCCGCTGCAATGTGGCCTGGGCGGCCAGCACCGTGATACTCAGAAACAGGATGGCAACGCCGTATACGGCAAGCCGGAAACGGATCCCCGAGAACAGCACCAGCTGGCGTTGGGGGCTCACACCGCGCAACAGGAAAAGCAACAGTGCGACCACCAGAGCCACCAGCACAGCCAGTCCCACCAGCAGTTCCAGGGAATCGCCCATCAGGGCCGAAGCCGCGGAGGGACGGGAAACCTGTAATGCCTGCTCCGCGTCCAGCCAGCGTTCCAGCAGGTCGGCGCGCTGGCGCGGGGAAAACGTATCCAGCGCCTTGAGCAGCAAGCCGTGCAGCAGCGGCTGGTCTTTGCGCACGGCAATTCGCAGCCTGGCCAGGTCCGGCTCGGGCAGACGGTAGTCGCCAGTCACCCCGAGCTGCCCCAGCAAATTGGACTTGATCTGGTGACGCAGGGCCGGATAGGCGCCCACGGTTGCATCGGCGTTGCCCACGGCAACCGCCATCAAGGACGCTACCGTGCCCTCGGTGAGCACCAGCTCGATTCCGGGATGTGCCGCGGGCAGCAACTGCTCCGTGAAAAACCCGCGCGGCACCGCGACGCGCAGGCCCTGGGCGCGCTCCAGCGAGGTGACCGGCGTATCGAGCCGGCTGGCGATGCCGACCGTTGCCGTGCCGTAGGGCTGCGTGAACAACATGCTGGCGTCACGCGAGGGCGTCCGCACGGTGTTGAGCAGGATATCGATATCGCCGGAGATCAGCCGCGCTTCAAGCTCCGGCCAGTGCTCCGGCCCGACAAATTCGATCTGCACACCGAGCCGGCTGGCCAGCACGCGCATGACATCAATAGAGTACCCGAGGGGCTTGCCATCTTCATGGAAGTTATAGGGCGCCCAGTCCACTTCGTTGCCCACCCGCAGCACCGGATGCGTGTCGAGCCATTGCCTTTCCTCGGCTGTCAACGTCAACTGCGCGTGCGGCTCTGCGTGCAGCAGGGGCGCACACAGGCAGACAAATGTCAGGAGTGCGGCGCGCAACACCGCGCAGCGCGCCACCGGGCGCATCAGCGGCCCACCTGAAAACCGCCGGTAAACCTCATGTCAGTCCTGCGGTGCCTGTGGTAGTGAGGGAAGGATGCGCCCATCCTCCCGGTAGCGGCCACGGATCACCTCCATATCGGGAATGCACTGCAGGAGGCAATCCACCAGGTGGGGGTCGAAATGTTGACCCGACTGGGACACGATCCAGTCGACGGCCTCCTGCACTGGCCAGGCCTCTTTGTAGGGTCGCTTGCTGGTCAGCGCGTCGAATACGTCAGCGAGGGCGACGATGCGCCCGACCCGCGGTATATCGTCGCCTGCGAGCCCCTGCGGATAGCCGCTGCCATCCCATTTTTCGTGGTGGGAGAGCGCCACAATCGACGCCATGGCCAGCAAACCGGAGTCCTGGGAATCGCCGAGGATTTCCGCCCCGATCGCCGCGTGGGTCTTCATGACCTCCCACTCCTCGGGCGTCAGTTTTCCGGGTTTCTGCAGGATACTGTCGGGGATGCCGATTTTGCCGATATCGTGCATGGGGGCGGCGTTGAGCAACAGGTCCGCCTCGCGCTCGTCCATGCCGGCGGCAAGGCCTATCAGGCGTGAGTAGTGACTCATGCGAATGACGTGCAGGCCGGTTTCGTTGTCCTTGTACTCCGCCGCACGGCCAAGGCGCCGGATAATCTGCAGCCGTGTGTCATTGAGCTGCAGCGTGCGCTGGCGCACCTTGCGTTCGAGTTCCTGATTCTGGTCGTGCAGCGCCAGGTGGGTGCGTACCCGGGCAAGTACCACGGGCGGGCTGACCGGCTTGGTAATGTAGTCGACGGCACCGAGCTCGAGGCCGCGTAATTCGTCCTTGGGGTCGATACTCGCGGTGGCAAAGATAACGGGGATATGACGCGTGGTGTAGTCTTCCTTGAGCCGGCGACAGACCTCGAAACCGTCCATCTCCGGCATCATGATGTCGAGCAGGATCAGATCCGGTGGCGTACGGCGGACGATCTCCAGTGCCCGCAGACCCCGGGTCGCCACTTTCACCTGGTAGGCGTCGCGCAATACCTCAGAGAGGACATCAAGGTTCTCCGGCGTATCGTCCACGACCAGCACCGTCTTCCTGTGATTCTCCCTGGCCACGTCACACCCCTTCGACTTGCCTGTGAGCCTCAGCTGACAGTGTAGACTATCCGGCGCCTCCTGTACTACGCACCCACTCGGTGCCTGCGCTAGACCTGTGCCAGTTCACGCGCAATCACGGCCCTGACAAGAGGATTGAACGGGAAACCGATGTGGCTCGCCGGCACCGCCACGTTGCGCACCCAGCGCGCGTCAGCCTCACACTGGGCGATATCGCGCCCCACGATACCATCGGTCTTGCTGTAGAGGGCCAGCACAGGAACCTGCAATTGACCCTGGTAGGCATGCTGCACCCAGCGCCGGATGCCTTCTTCATCCGCGGGCCCCGGGTTGCGGCCGCTCATCACGCGGTACAGCGCGGTTCCGCGGGGATCCCCGTAGGGCGTACCCAGGGTGATCACGCGGCGCAACCACTCGGGGTGGCGATGCGCCAGCGCCACCGCCACGAGCCCGCCCAGGCTCCAGCCTATCAGCGTGACCTTGCGTCCGGTGCGCTCGAATTCACTTTGCACCAGTGCCGCGACGCGGCTTTCGGTTTCGCTGCGCGCTGCCAGCGCGGCCTCCAGGCTGGCTGCGCGATCGCCGCCTCCGTGACGTCCCAGCCCCCAGGGCATGGCGTTGTAGCCCTGGGCATTGAGGAAGCTGCGCAGGCCCGCCGTGGAGGCATCGGCCGCCATGAACCCGGGCAGTACGATGATACTGTGACCATCGCCCCTGGGCAGCCGACGCAGCAGGGGGCGCAACAGGGCACTGCCGCCCATTTCAAGGAAGACGCGCCCCACCTCGGTGACACTGTGGCGAATCAGCGGGGGACGCGGCGGCGGGGTTGCGTTGGCTACTGACATGACTTGGATACCTCACTGACGAGTGGGTTATACGCCCCGGGTTGCGGGCGGATCATCTCACTTCGGTTCAATCACGCGGCCAGCCTGCCGCCGGCTGATGTGGCCAGCGTCGTAGAGCCAGCGCAGTGTATCGTAAAGGCTGTCCTGCAGGGGACGAAAGCAAAACGCCAGTTCCCGCTCCACGCGCGAGTTATCAAGCGGCACCCAGCGCGTTGCGTACTCCATCGCCTCCAGGCCGAACGGCAGATCAACCGGCAAACGACCACTCAGCCGGTCGTAGACGCGGCCGCTGAGGCGGGCCGCCAGGCCGGGCATCGGCACCGTCAGCAACCGCCGACCCGTCACCGCCTGCAGGCTCTCGGCCACCTCCCGCCAGTCCAGATAGTGCCCACCCAGCACGTAGCGATTGCTTGGCGCCGGGGATTCCAGCAGCCTGCGATGCACCTCGGCGATGTCGCGCACATCGACATACTGCGTACCGGAGGAGGTGATCGGGATGATGCCCTTCAGCAACAGCTGCAGACCCTGGTGTGGTTCAGTAAGACCGGGGTCATCCGGGCCGATGACCTGTGCCGGGTAGGTGATCTGCACCGCTGCGCCCTCAGCCTGCAGGCCCCGCACATACTCCTCACAGGCCACTTTGGAGCGCCCGTAGGCATTGCGCGCCCTGCCCGGCGGAGAGTCTTCGGTCAGCGTCTCGGCCTGCGGGTCGTACAGCGCCGTCACACTGGAGACGTGGATGACCCGGTCGATGCCGCGCTCCACCGCGCCGCCGATCACCAGACGCGTGCCTTCAACATTGGTGCGCCAGACACGCTCCGCATCAGCTGCATGGGTGGAGACCATCGCAGCGGAGTGCACAACGGCGTCACAGCCGTCGAGGGCGCGCGCCACCTGCGCCGCGTCCGTTACATCACCGCGCACAACCTGCTGCACCCGGTCTTCGCCAAACAGGGTCAGCATCTTGTCGACGCTGCGTACCAGCAGGCTCACCTCGTGGCCCTCGGCCAGCAGCGCCTGCGCGGTGTGGTAGCCCACGAAGCCGGTGGCACCAGTGATCATGACTCGCATCTCAGCGCTCCGCCCGGTTGCGTGTTTTTGGCCGGGCCTTTGCAGCTGCGCCGGGCCTGGCCCGCGATGCCTTGACCCGCGGCGTTTTCGCGGCAGGTTTTGCCTTGCGAGTACCTTTCGCCGGCGCCCTGGTGGCTGCCGCAGCCTGCTTGCCTGGCGGCGCCGACGTGGGCAGCTGTGCCAGCAACTCCTGAAACGCGGCTTCCAGACACGCCACGTAGGCCGCCGGATCCGGTAGCATCTCGCGACAGGCGGTAAAGGACAGCGTAATGGAGCCCTGCCGGTTCTGCACCGCGCTGTAGACCACATGGAACAGGCCTATGCTGGGCAGCAGCGGCCCGAGACTCAGGGCATCAACCAGCCGGGCACCACAGAAATACTGTTGAAACGTCGGGCCGGGGACATTGGTGACTACCGTATTGAACATCACCGATGATTCCGTCAGCCCGGTGGCCGATGCCAGGCGCAGTGCCAGTGCCAGCAGATTGCCCGGCACCAGATCCGTCAGTTCCAGTGCCAGCTTGGGGCCCACCGCTGCTGCATAGGCCTTGGCCTGGCGGCTTTCCTGGTTGATCGCGCGCAGTCGCTGCACCGGATCCTCGACATCACTGCACAGCCCCACCCCCATAAAGCCGACCATATTGCCGCCAGCCATCTGTTCTTCCGGCGTGCGCACATCAATCGGACAGCCAGCCACCATGCCGTTGGTGGGCAATTCATCGCGCGCCTGCAGGTAGCGACGCAGCCCCCCCGACACCACGGCGAGCATGACATCGTTGATGGTACTGCCGGGGCACAGCTGGCGGAGACTGCGCACCGCCTCAAAGTCAAAGCGTGCGGCATCAACCACCCGGTGCGGCGAAATACGGCCCTGGAAACGGGTTCTCGGCGCCGGCGGGCGGGGTTCAAAGTCGTGCTCCGCATACCCCTTGCGCAGCCGCAGCCACATCGGCACCGCCTGCCCCACGAGGCGCAGGGCCTTGCCGGGCATCTTCCAGGCGTCGCTGTAGGCCTTGCTCAACATGCTGACCCGGGAGGGAATATCCGGTTCCCAGGGCGGCGCCTCTGCGACCCGCGCCACGGTCGGTGAAGTATCCAGCATCAGGCTCATAAAGCGCGACCCCGTGGCACCGTCCATCGCCGCGTGGTGAACTTTCAGCAGCATGCCAAAGCAGCCCTTCGGCAGGCCATGCACGTTGTCCAGCCCCTCGATGATGTACATCTCCCAGAGGGGTTTGTCCCGCGCCAGGGGACGCGAATGAATGCGCGCCGCCAGAATGCACAGCTGGCGCCAGTCGCCGGGCTTGGGCAGCGCGATGTGCCGCACATGGTATTCGAGGTCGAAGTCCAGATCGTCAGCCCAGTAGGGTTGGCCAAGCCCCAGAGGCACGCTCACCAGCTTGCGCCTGAAGATCGGCGACAGATGCAGGCGGGATTCCATCAGTGTGAGAATCTGCTTGAAGCGCACCTTCCCGCCAGGGGCCGTACCCTGGTCGTAGATACTGATTCCGCCGATGTGCTGCGGCATGCCTTCAAGCTCTGCATGCACAAACATGGCGTCCTGTCCCGACAACTGCTGCATACCCGTTCTCCCCCTCAGTGGCCGTGCCTGGTACCCGCTACGGTAACGCGTGTAGCCAGGTGCCGGAAGGGCTGTTGGTGCGCTCTTGCAGACAAACTGCCCGTTTATTGACTCAACGCAGGCCGCCTGTCTACACAGCGCGGTACAGCGCTGCCCCCGCAATCCCCAGGGCAATGGCCGGCATGGGCTTGCGCAGCCAGAACATGAGACCCGCGGTGGCCAGCAGCGCAAGGCGCCCTGCCGTGTCCGCCTGCAGGGCGATGGGAACCAGTACGGCAATCAGTACCGAACCCGCCATGCCGTTGATGAAGCCCTCGACACGTCGATTGAGCGGGATCAATCCCATGATAAACACCCCACCAAAGCGCACCAGCAGGGTGACCAGTGCCATGCAGGCGATGATCAACAGGGCGCCTGCCCCGGACGTCGAAATCATTGACCGCGCTCCAGCCACAGCGCACCGACCAGGCCGCCAGCGAGCCCTCCCGCCACCACATGGGTATTGGCCGGCAGCCAGTGCAGGGCTGCCCAGGCGGCCAAGCCGCCCGCGATCCAGGCGGCCACGGTGCGCAGGGTGCGCCGGCCCGCCAGCGCCATACTGAGCATGAAACAGCCCAGCACCATGTCCACGCCGAACGCGCGCGGATCTGCGATCAAACCACCAAAGACCATGCCGGCGAGCGTTCCCGCCAACCAGGTCAGCCAGATGGCCAGACCGCCGCCCACCAGCGCGCCCAAGGTGTTGCGTCCAGACTGCAGGTCGTTGAGCGCCATCGCCCAGTTGGCATCCGAGAGGGTGATCAAAGATGCGTAGCGGCGACGCGGCGGCACCAAAGCAAGCCAGGGATACAGCGTTGCCCCCATCAGCAGCATGCGCGCATTGATTGCCAGGGTGGTGACCAACAGGGGCACCAGCGGCACCTGGGCGCCCCACAGATCCAGTGCCGCGAATTGCGCCGTACCGGCAAATACCGTGGCACTCATCAACACGATCTCCACGGGCTGCAAGCCTGTCTGCACCGCAGCGAGGCCAAAGGCTGCACCGAAGGCCGCCACAAACAGCGACAGCGGCAGCAAACGCCAGAAACCGCGCCTGCATTCAACAAAGGACAGCGCCGGGGCGACCGTGGTACTCATGGGGATGTCACCTGTGAACATTGTGGGCGCACCATGATACCAGCATACTTGCGGGCTCAGAGCACACGCGCCAGCACAGGACAGGCCTCACATGGGTGAACTCTACATTGCACATGAGTACAGCATTGCAGCCCTGCAGCTGATTCTGGCCATGCTCGGCATGGGCGCCACGCTCACCGGGCGTGATTTCCAGGATATCGCCCGCGCACCGAGGCCAATCACTGCGGGCATGGGGGTACAGCTGTTGATGGTGCCCCTGCTCGCCTTGCTGTTTATCAGCTGGCCCGGCGTCACTGCGGGCATCGCGGTTGGCATTGCCCTGATTGCCGCGATTCCCGGCGGCACCGTGTCGAACATCTTCACCTACCTGGCGCGCGGCGATATCGCACTCTCCATCAGTATCACGACACTCACCACCCTCGCCTGCCTGGTCACCACACCGCTGATCCTCGACCTGCTGATCGGCCAGCACCTGCCGGCGGATTTCGTCATGCCGCGACTCAACATCGTGATGGAGATCGGGCTCACGCTGTTGCTGCCGCTGCTGATCGGCATGCTGTTTCTGCGCTATTACCCCCGCCAGGCCCCCGCTTTCTCCCTGTGGTGCATACGCGGTTCCCTGCTGGGCGTGCTGCTGATTGTGGTGGGTTCACTGCTCGCCGGCCGGCTCGATCTCGCCGCTTTTGGGGCCGGAAACGTGCTGCTGGTCGTCCTGTTCAGCGTCGCGCTGGCGGTGGCCGGGTGGCTGGTGCCACGGCTGACCGGCATGAACCGCAGCAAGGCCACCGCCATTGAGCTCGAAGTGGTGGTGCGTAACATCAATCTCGGCGTCCTCCTGAAAGTGTCCATCTTCCCCGCTTCCGATCCGGTGCTGGCACCGATTGGCGACCTGGCGCTGTTCACGCTGCTGCTCTATGGCGGCCTGCAACTGCTTATCGGCGCGGCGCTGATCCGCCTGCGCCGCAAGGCTAACGCGGCGCCGGCGGCGCACGCCAACAGCGCAGGCTAGGCCGTGCAAGCTGCCGCACTGCATCAGGAATTCACCGCCACGGTGCGCGACCTCGCCACGGACGGGCGCGGCATCGTCGAGCATCCAACGGGCCAGGTATTTTTTGTGTCCGGCGTCTGGCCGGGAGAAACCGCGCGCTTTCGTGTCACCGGGTTCAAGCAGCGCTTTGGGTTTGCGCAACTGGTGGCCCTGCTCGAGCCTGCTCCGGCGCGTGTTACACCGCCCTGCCCCCATCACGGTGTCGGTGAGCGTGACTGTGGAGGCTGCCCCTGGCAGTTCATGGATTACCGGGCACAGTGCGATGCCAAGGAGCAGCGGGTGCGCAAAACGCTGGCCCGCCATGGCATCGACGCGCACATTGCCGCACTGCGGCCAGCGCCGGACATTCTTGGGTACCGCAATCGCGCTCAGTTCAAAACGGATGGCCGCCAACTGGGGTTTGTCGCTGCGGGCTCCAATCGCCTCGCGCCAATAACCGACTGCCCCATCCTCACTGCCCACAACCGTGACACCCTGCGCACCCTGCTGGGCCAGCTCCCGAACACCGCCTGGAAACCGCAACGCAAACGCGGCTGGACGACCCTGGACGTGGACGATGCCATGCCGGCCGGTGACGTGGTGCCCAACCAGAGACGCCCATTCCGCCAGGGCAACAGTGCGCAGAACAGCTATATGCGCCAGTGGCTGGCAGAGCGCGTGCAGCGCCTCGACCCGTCGCGCACGGTCACCGAGCTGTTCGCGGGCTCGGGTAACTTCACCGAGGTGATTGCGGCCCGTGGGTTTCAGGCGATTCGGGCCGTGGAGGGCGTAGTCGAGAGTGTCGCCCAGCTCGACGCACGCGCATTGCAGGGAACCCACGCACTGTGTCACAACCTGTTTGTGGAAGCGGAATGCCGTCAGCTGCAGGCCCGCACGGCGAACTCCAGCGTCCTGGTGCTGGACCCACCCCGCGACGGCTTCAAGCACATTGCAGCCCTGCTGCCGAAGAAGCACGGCTACCGGGACGTCTTCTATATTTCCTGCGATGTGGCGACCTTCAGCCGCGACCTGCAGGTGCTGCTCGAAGCCGGCCTGACCGTGCGAGAACTACAACCGCTTGACCTGTTCCCGCACACGCCACACGTGGAGCTGCTCTGCTGGCTGCAGGCCTGAACGGGGCAAACTCCGATCAGGCTCCCGCCTGGGCCGCAGCGGCCTGGCTATTCAGTTCCGCCAGCAGTTCCGCCGGCAACTTCAACTGGCGGCCCAGCTCCTCGAGGTAGCTGCGCTCCATGAAACTCTGCTCATCAATCACCAGCACACTGGCCAGGTACATTTCCGAGGCGATTTCCATGTTGCCGGCGGCTGAAGCCACCTCCACCGGATCCAGGGGCTTCTGTAGCTCGCGGTCGACCCACTGGAGCAGCTGAGGGTCCGATGTCATGCCGCGCAGGCCCTCGTCAATCAGCTGCCGCTCACGATCGTCCACATGGCCGTCGGACTTGGCCGCTGCGATGATTGCCTTCAACACCGCTGTCGAGTGCTGCTCCAGCGCCGGCCCAGTCACTCTGTCGACGGTTTGCGGCGCTGCGGCAGCCGGCACAGCGCCCTGAGCCGAGCTGGCCTGCCAGTTGCCGTAGGCCTTGTAGGCCATCATGCCCAGCGCGGCCACGCCGCCGTACTTCAGGGCCTTACCGCCCATTTTGCGGCCTTTCTTGCTGCCCAGCAGTAGACCCAGCGCCCCGCCGGCCAGCGCAGCACCGCCCCGGCCGCTCAGGAAATCGCCGACAGCGCCGCCTGTCGAGGAGCCAGCTGCTGGCCCTGAGGTACCGGGCTGCTGACCACCGGAGGCTCCGAGCAGCTGATTTAACAGGTTTGACACATCCATCGTTAGCGCCTCTGCGTGTTGGAGTTGATACGTCTGATCAAGCCTGTAGGACCATGAAGAGTCACCATAGGTTCCCCGGGGCGCGGCCAGAGCAAGGGCAATGCCGGCGTATTTTCGCAGGCCTGTTGCCGCACCGAAGTCTGGCAGTGAGGGGAGTCACGGGGCTATCATCGGCGGATGACCCTGTCCGTTAACCTCATACCGGCCTATCTCAGTGCCCTGTTGCTGGTCCTGATGTCGCTCGTTTGCACGGCCTGCCTGTGGACGGCCAACTGGGCAGCGGTGCGTCAGGTACCAAGCCGCGCCCATCTGTTGTTCGGCGGGGCGATTGCCTGCCTCGGCCTGTGGCTGATTTCATTTCCCGTGATTGTTGGCGTGCGCGTGCACTTCCTCGGCATGACCGCGCTGACCCTGATACTGGGTTGGCGTTTCGCCATCCTCGCCGGCAGCGCAGCGGTGCTGGCACACACGCTGGCGATTGGCCAGCCCGCGATGTCCGTTCCGGCCGCCTGGCTGTTGACGGTCGCGGTGCCGGCGACGGTATCGCGCTGGCTGGTGTATCAGCTGCGCAACACCCGCGCGCAGAATCTGTTTATCTACATGTTGGGGGCCGGCTTCGGTGGGGGCGCCCTGTCATCACTGGCGGCGACCTTGAGCGCGGTGGCCCTGCTCTGGTTATCGGGGCAACAGGCGCTGGTCACCCTGGCGCTGGAAAACTGGCCGGCCGCGCTGTTGCTACTGTTTCCCGAGGGGTTCATCAACGGCATGGTGATCACGGCGCTAACCGTGTTCTACCCCGACCTAGTGAAAACCTTCGACGACGAGCACTACTTCTCGGGCTAGGGGACCAAGGTCAGGCGGAGGCTACCGCGAAGGGTTGCAAGACTCAGGCGAAGTCCTGCCTTTCCATCCAGGGGATTAAACGCTTGAAGGCCTCCTCGATCTGCTCTATCGATGTGGAATAGCTGATGCGCAAGGCATTGCTGCAGGAGGGGCCGAAGGTCTCACCCGGAATGGTGCACACCCCGGTCTCCTTGAGCAGCCGCAATGCCACATTATTGCCGTTGATGCCCTCGGGCAGCGCCGGAAAGATATAGAAAGCCCCTTCCGGCTTGTAGCCTTCCAGAAACGGTGTCTGCCTGACCAGTTCCACCACGCGATCGCGACGCTGCGTGTAGACCTGCAGCATGTTGTCGACAAAGTCCCGTTCACCGCGCAGCGCTGCCACCCCCGCCCACTGGCAGGGCGTATTTGCCACCGTGGTGGTGAACATGTGGTAGCGACGCAGCTTCTTGATCGCGCCCTGGCTGGCGATCAGCCAGCCCACTCGCATGCCCGCCATGCTGAAGGTTTTCGAGAAGCTGCTGATCACCATCACATGATCAAGGTCTGAACAGCAGGACAACACACTCGGATAGGTCTTGTCGTCGTACACCAGGTGGTCATACACCTCGTCGCTGATGACATACACACCGCGGTACGCCGCCTCCTGCACAATTGCCTCGATGGTCTCGCGGGGGTACAGCGTGCCGGTGGGATTACTCGGCGAATTGAGCACGATGGCGCAGGTGTCAGCGCTGATCGCATCGATGACGTCCTGCGGGTCCAGCTGGTGATGACTCTCGGCCCGGGTCGGGATGGTCTTGACCGTGCCACCGTTCATCCGCACCAGCGGCGCATACAGCATGAACGAGGGCTCCGGAATGATGAACTCGCGTCCGGAGGACGAGGTCGCCGTCAATGCCAGGTATATGGCCTCGGTGGCGCCCGTGGTTACCAGGATGTTGTCGGGCGTCAGCTCGCGGGCGTAGCGGGTGCCGTAGTAGTCAGACAGTGCCTCGAGCAACTCCGGCAAGCCGGCGTCCATGGTGTAGCCGGTTTGCCCTGCCTGCAGGGCCGCCACCGTGGCATCCACCACATGCGCGGGCGCGGGCAGGTCAGGCTGGCCGATGGAGAGGTGTATGACATCCTCCATGGTCGAGGCCAGGTTCACCATCTTGCGAATACCGGGCATGGGAATCGCCAGCAGGGCCGGATTCCAGACCGGGTCCTCGCTCTCGTAGAAATCGCTATCCAGATCGCCCATGCCGTTTCCTCAGCGCTGCGTGAACATCGGGGGACGCTGCGCGGTCAGTGGCGCGGCGCACTGATATGCGTAGCCCGCCTGCAACACCCGGGCATCATCAAACTTTGCGCCGACCAGCTGCAGGCCAATCGGCAGGCCCTCACTGCAGAATCCACAGGGCACGGACAGGGCCGGCTGCCCGGTCATGTTGAAGGGATAGGTGAAGGGCGTCCACGTGGGCCAGCGCGTGCTCGGCCAGTCCTCAGGCACCTCCCGATTGGTTTTGAACGCCGTAATGGGCAGAGTCGGGGTCAACAGCAGGTCGTATTTCTGGTGAAAGCTCGCCATGCGTTCGCACAGCGCCGCGCGCTCGTTCATCGCCGCCAGGTAATCCAGCATGGACAGCCGCGCCGCCTTCTCTGCAACGCTGACCAGTTGCGGGTCCATGAGCTCCCGCTTGCGCGCCCCGAGGTCGCGCATTGCATTCGCAGCGCCGCCATAAAACAGGTGGCCGAAAGAGCCGAGGGGATCGCTGAAACTCGGGTCCACCTCGACGACCGATGCGCCCAGGCTCCGGAACACCTGGGCCGCCTCGCGCAGGCTCGTCTCCACCTCCCGGGTAACTTCGACATGACCGAGATTGGGGCTGAACGCAATCTTCATGCCGGCGACCCCGTCGCGCAGCGTGGCCAGGTAATCGATGCCTCGACGCGGCACCGCATTGGCGTCCCGGTGATCCGCTTCGGTGATCACATTCATCAGCAGGGCGCAGTCCTCAACCGTCCAGGTCATCGGGCCGGCATGGGCCAGGGTGCCGAATGGACTGGCGGGCCAGTGCGGCACTTCCCCAAAGGAGGGCTTGTGACCGACAATGCCGCAAAACGCAGCTGGAATGCGTATCGACCCTCCGGCATCGGTGCCGAGGCCGATAGGCCCCATGCCCAAAGCCACGGCGGCTCCGGTGCCACCGCTTGATCCGCCCGCGGTTTTCTCGGGATTCCACGGGTTGTTGGTAGGACCACACAGCGGACTGTCGGTCACGCCCTTCCAGCCAAACTCCGGTGTCGTGGTCTTACCCAGCGGCACGTAGCCGTGGCGCTCGAGAGCCGCCACACAGGGCGCGCGCTTGCCCAGCGTGCTAGCCGGGTCGATCGTGCGGGACCCTTTCAGGGTCGGCCACATCGGTGTCAGGAACACGTCCTTCACGGCAACCGGCACACCGTCGAGCCCACCCAGCGTCGCACGGTTCCGATAGCGCTGTTCCGAGGCCCGGGCAATCTCAAGGGTGGTTTCTTCATCTACCAGGCAATAGGCATTCACCGCCGGATCCAGGGACCGAATCTGGCCGAGCATCGCCTCGGTGGCCTCTACCGGGGAGAGGCTGCCATCACGGTAGCGGGACAACAACTCCATCGCTGTCATGGCGACAATCTCATTACTCATGCGACGCTCCTGCACCGGCGAACTCATGGACATCGTTAGACGACGTCCCACGACCGTATGCCGCGCGCATCGGCAGTGTCAACCCGTGGGGTGGAAATAACCCCACCCAAGGAGGCATCCCGGCAAGAAAGTGCTTTCGAAAACAGCCTCTAGGGCGTGTACCAGATGGGAGACGTCCATGCCCGCTCCTGGATAAACGGGGGCAGATCCTCACGTGGAGGCACGCCGAGGGCGCGGGCGTCGTAGGTGGACCAGCGCGGCGTCGGTATCTCCAGCACACGCACGTAGTAGAAGGCCGGCTGACTCGCGTCGAAGTCGGGATCCACCCAGATGGATTTCAACTCCACACTGCCAATGCTGTTGCTGTAGGTGGCCGCCGCAACATCGACGGTATTGCCCACCGCCGGCAGCGCCCCCGTGGCGGTCAGCTCACGCTCCCCTGACCAGGCGACGTTGTAGATCCTCTCCCTGGCCTCGCCTTCCTGCACCCAGCCTTTCACCACCTGGATACGATCCAGGTTGGCACCATCGGCCTCCTTCATGGCCGCAATCACCAGGCTGGGGGCCCGGCCCTCCGGGCCGGACTGCAAATACCCTCCCATGGGGACACCGCGAGCATAGGCGCTGGCCACCCAATCAGGAGCCTGCAACAGATCGGGCGCAAAATCCCAGCCGGCAAACAGGCGAACGGTCATCCGGGTACCCGAGGTACCGTAGGTTTCCCTGCGCGACATGGCGGCAAAAATGTCCTCCCGCGTGTTGGCATCCGCCCAAACCGCCGCGACACCCCCCGAGCTGAACTGTCGCACCTGCCGATTGTTGTCCTCGTTGGGCAGTGGCCCGTTGAGACGACTCTGCGGACGGTTTTCAACGGCAAACTTGCCAGTGTGGTTATCCTCCTCAATGGAGGCGGCGGAATTGTGCGAATCCGAGTCCCCGATCACACCATACCTGAACGGATTACCGCGTCCCTCCGCTTCCATTGCCACGCCGTCGAGCAACGCCTGGCGCAGGAAACTGCCTGCACGCTGCGTAGGCCGCTCGGGAATTGCAGACAGTGTGTAATCCCATTGCTCAAAGGCGGCGAATTCGTCATTGGGTGACAACTGCGGGTGGGTTTCCGAGGTGCCCTTGATCTGACTGATTTCATAGAGCGATTCATTGCGCGTGCGGGCCTCTACATACGCCGCATCAAATGCCTCGCCAAAGGAATCACGGAGGGAAAACATCAATCCGTCGCTGGCGTTGCCGTTGTGGGGAATTGCCATCAGGGTGGCTCCGTCGGCCCGTGCAGCATCCATGTAATCCCAGAGGTCCTCTGGACGCGTCGAGTCGGCTGTCGAGAAAGGACGCTCCGGCACGCCCTCACCGGACTGGAAGACGACGACGCGATGCAGGTTGCGATTGTCCGGCGCGGAGGTCCATTCAAAGGCCGGGAACGTGGTGAACACACCGGGGTCATAGTGCGCATCGGCGATGTCGATGATCTCCTTCCAGAGGTTGGCGGCCATGAGCGGGTCGTTCAGTTCGGGTTGGGGCACACCGCGGTTCAGGTCGTCGAGCACGGCTGCAAAGGCTGCGAAGGCTTCCGCGCGGTCGGGCGAGGTTATCCTCTTGGCAATCGGAAGCTTACTGAAAGGGCTCTCCGGGTCGCGCATCTTGACGAATACGCCCATGTACTCGGCGTGCTCCGAAACGGCGTAAAAGTCCAGGGGAGTGCGTATCTGCATCGGACCACCGTTGCCGCCCCCCGGAATTGCCTCCCCCTTCGCCCAGCGGTAGGCATCATCAGGACCGGTCATCGCACCGTTGGCAAAGCCGTCAAAGGACCACGCCGTGTGAATGTGTACATTGCCAAAATAGACGTTGCGGGCTGTGCTGCCATGCACGACAGATGGCGAGGGCTTCGCGTCTGGAGCCGTTGCGCCAGCTGTTTCTGCGATCCCGCCGAGTACGGTCACAGAGCCCAGCGCTGCCAGCGTTGCAAGCAGACGCATAGCCCGGAGTCTCTTCGATACCATGATTAATTCCCCTCTCCGAGAACAGCGTCGCATGCATACGATACCGCAATCCTGTGCATCCAAGGCAGCAAAAAAAGACGCATAAACCCCGGTACAGTTCCAGTTTGATGGAGCGCACCGCCTTCTGAAAACGCTCTCGCGGATTCGAGTGAACCCCCATTCCGTCAACCGGACGGTATGGGCTTGGCTGCCGGAGCCAGGGTCAAACTGCCGCGTTAATCTGTTTTTAATCTTTGCGAAAGGTGTTTTTCAGAGACGCCCGCTAGTATTTGCCTCGGTTAAACGTAACCAGTAAAGGGAGCTTATGAAAAACATCAAACTTGGATTGATCGCTCTGTCTGTGGCCGCGGCATCGCAAAGCACTTTCGCATTCGAGCAAGGCGACATCATCGTGCGTGCCGGGCTTGCCAATGTGTCACCTGACGACTCCTCGTCAAACATATTTGTCGGTGCGGACCTCGGGGTCGACCTGGCGGTCGGCGACGATACCCAACTCGGCCTCAACCTCGCCTACTTCTTCACGGACAGGCTGAATGTCGAAGTGCTGGCCGCTACGCCGTTTACCCACGACGTTGACTTTGGCGTCAGCGACCCCCTGGGTACGGGCAATCGCTTGGGCGAAGTCACCCACCTTCCGCCCACGGTTACCGTCAACTACTACTTCAACGCCCCGTCCAGCGCCTTCCAGCCCTACATCGGCGCAGGACTGAACTATACATTCATTTTCGATGAGGAGTTTACCGGCCCGAACGCGGACGCGGGGTTGGCGAACCTGTCGCTGGATGACTCCTGGGGTTTCGCCGCACAAGTCGGCGTTGACTACATGGTCAGCGACCAGTGGTTCGTCAATGGATCGGTACGCTGGATCGACATCGACACCGAGGCCTCGTTCACCCTCAACGGGGCACCTGGACGCGTGGACTCCATCGAAATTGATCCGATGGTGTACACCCTTTCCATCGGCTATCGCTTCTAGCGCGCAGGAAGACCTTGACCAACGGACTATTTTTCTCGTCACATACCATCCAACACAGGAGTTAGACCATGAAACTTAAAGCAGCCGCAGGTATTTCCGCACTCGTTCTGGCCTCCAGCCAGGCCTTCGCAAGCGCCGTCGTAGTGAATCAGGGCCTCTCGGAGCAGGAGGTGCTGGCGGCACAGAAGGGCTGGTGCCAGGCGCTGGTCGATATCAGCAAAACCCACGAGGAGAAAGGCCAGGCAGCCGCCAAGTCACTCGCCAAGAACGTCATCGATGCGGCTTACGGCTATCAGATGGGTGCAGTTCTGTTCAAACCCACATTGACCGTGAAACCGCAGACTTTCCGTCCCACCAGTGAAGGCGCGCTGTCCTATTTTGTTGGTGGCGACCCGAATTTCCCCAGCGATACAGGCTTCGCGCTCAAAGGCTGGCAGAAGTGCGAGATTGACAACAACGCCGTATTCATCGCGGGTGACAGTGCCTCCACAATTGGCAAGGTGCATTTCACCGGCAAAGACGGCAGTGTGACGTCAGTCGACAAAACCTGGGGCTTCGTGAAGGATGACGCCGGTGATGTGCGGATCGTGCTGCACCACTCCTCGCTGGAATACCAGAACTGATCTAACCACACGGCTTTTTGCCGCGGTAAGAGCGGCAAACATCCCGGCAGCGCCCGCCTCCACGCGGGCGCTTTTTTTCGTGCCGACTTCGCAACTGGCGCCTCGCCGCTCAGACCTCCGGGCCTTCCCGTAAGGCAAGCCGATACCCGTTGCCCCGCAATGTCTGGATCGCGATATCTGCGTCGGTTGCCAGTTTGCGCCTCAGGCGGCTGATATAGACATCGACAATATTGGTTTGCGGATCGCTGTGCGTTTTCCAAACACGGTTCAGGATGCGTTCCCGCGATAACACCTTTCCCTGATTTTCGGTCAGGTAGATCAGCAGCTCGAATTCAATCTTGGTCAGCGACATCTCCGCGCCCTTCACCCGCGCGACCCGTTCCTCCCGCTCCAGCACCAGCGTGCCGACCTCCAGCGTGCTCCGGCTGTCACGCGGCACTGCCCCGGCGCGCCGTTGCAGCGCCGTGATGCGCGCCAAAAATTCGTCGAAATCGAAAGGCTTGCACAAGTAGTCGTCAGCACCCTCCTGCAGGCCCCGGACCCTTTCGCTGACATCGTCCAGAGCCGTCAACATCAGAATCATGGGTGGCTCAGGCAAGGCCTTGATAACACTGATAATCTGCAGGCTATCCTGTGAACCGAAGAGGCGGTCGAGCACCACGATGTCGGGCGAGTGCTTGCGCACGGAGGGTACTACGTCATGCAGGTCAGTCAGTGTGGTGCAGGCGTGACCCTCGGCGCGCAATCCGCGTGCCAGGAAATGTAGCAGCGGTGCTTCGTCGTCGGCCAGAAGAATACTCATGACCGCCGCTCAGTCGGCAGGGTAAAGGAAAAACAGGAACCTTGTCCCTGCACCGACTCAACCATAATCTGACCACCGTGCGCCTCCACGATGGCTTTTGCGATGGATAAGCCGAGGCCCAGG
The DNA here is from genome assembly GCF_963973825.1 of uncultured Haliea sp. Classification (NCBI taxonomy): domain Bacteria; kingdom Pseudomonadati; phylum Pseudomonadota; class Gammaproteobacteria; order Cellvibrionales; family Halieaceae; genus Haliea; species uncultured Haliea sp. The sequence goes on along the minus strand of NZ_CAXBAE010000012.1, from coordinate 55,287 downwards.
CCCTGATTGTGCTTGCTGAAACGCACGAATCGCTCAAATATATTGTCCACTTCCGCCGCGGAAATGCCGCCGCCTGAATCCCTCACTGAGATCGTAACCATCTCCTCCCCGGCACGAGCTGCAATTTCCACCGGTTTACCTGCCTCTGAATACTTGGTCGCGTTGTCCAGCAGGATGGACACCACCTGCTGAATCCGCGGTTTGTCGATCGCCAGCGGGACATTGAGCAGCTGGGGTTCAACAGACAGGGTATACGCACGCTCGGTATTGAGCTTCTGCCACTTGGCCACTTCCTGCTCAAGCAGCGGCTCCAGTTCATTATTGCTGAACTCCAGGTGCAGTTGACTCATCTCTGCCCGCGTCAAGAGCAGCAGGTCATCCACCAGGCGGCTTAACTTGACCGATTGGTCCAGAATCGCGCGCAACGTCTCTTTAAAATCCGTTTCGGAGGCCGACTGCAACCGCAGCGTAACCTGCGCCTCACCCCTGATGATGGTGAGTGGGGTCCGCAGCTCGTGCGACACATCGGCGATAAACTGCCGACGCCGCGAGTCGATCTTGGTCAGCTGCAGGTTCGCCTCCGTTAACTCACTCGTTCTCTGCTTCACATCAAACTCGAGTTTCTGCCGCGATTCCAACTCCTTGGCTTCATGCTCCTGCAGACGCACCGCCAGCTGATTGATGGACATCGCCAGGGCCTGGAACTCATCGTCCAGGGTAACGGCTATGGGGCTATCGTAATGCCCGGAGGCGATGGCATTGGTAGCCCCCTGAATCAATACAAGCGGTTGGTAAAGCTGGTTGAAGAGCCAATAGCAGCCGTAGATGATCAATGGCAGCGACAAGCCAGCAAGGCCTATGGTGAACCAGACGATAACAATGTTGAGCGTATCTATCCTGGCATTGATCGCGGCAACCACACGGCTCTGCCGTGATACAGCGGCGTTGATCGACTCTCTGAACTCGTCATCAATCGTCACTTCAAGCAGGTTGCGCAGCTGTTCCTGCTGATTGAGCGGCAGGCCATTGCTACTGACAACCACCGCCTGGAATTCACCGATAATATGATCAATAAGACGCACAAGCTCGTCAGTGTCCTCGACGCTGCCCTGCGTGATAGCCACACCCAGGGCTTCCCGCTGTTCAAGTTCCAACTGACGAATCCTGTCGAGCGATTCCCGGATCGCAAGCTGCTTCTTGCGCACAAAAGCCTGATTGGCGTTGCGACCGAAAATCACTTCATCCGTAAGTTGCTTGAAAAGGCGATAGGAGGTGCCCGCCAGCTTCTCATGTTCGACAAGCAGGGACTGGGCAATGGTGCTCTGGCGGAGATTGTCGCGGGTGAGGTGCGCCGATATCGCGGTGCTGATCAACGCCACCAGCAGAATAAACGCTGTGGTAAACCCGAAATAGAAGAGCTTTCGTTTATACATGAGTCGGTTGCCGTGTGAAGCTGACCAGACTATCGTTGGCGGGCGCTGAAACAAAAAACGGCTGGCTCATGATGGGCCAACCGTCTGATGTTTAACGAGTTTTTGGCGCGCCTGGCACGATTCGAACGTGCGACCGCCTGGTTCGTAGCCAGGTACTCTATCCAGCTGAGCTACAGGCGCGTTGAGGGGCGCTACTATAGGTATCGATGCCCTGTTCGTCAAGTCCCCCGGCCCCAAAAACACGTCAATTGCCCAGCACCCCGCCCGCCACCGCGCCGCGGGACGGCGTGTCGACCAGAACGCCCGGGTTCATCATGCCCTGCGGATCGAGCACGGCGCGAGCGCCGGCGAAGGCTTCGCGGAACAGCGCTGGCACCTGCTCGTCGTAGCCCGCTGGACGATGATCCCGCCCCACGGCGTGGTGGTGCGTCACCGTGCCGCCAAGGCCGGTGACCGCCGCGTTGGCGGCACGCTTGATATGGCGCCAGCGGTCCAGCATCGCCTGCATGTCACCCTGGTCGGTGCCTCGCGCATAGAAGGTGAAGTACGGTGCAGGGCCATCGGGGTAGACGTGGGTAAAACGGCAACTGAGCAGGCCATCTGCCCCGGTTGCTTCGCGGATGGCGCGCTCCAGTGCAGCGCGCACACCGGTGTAGAAAGCGTCGAAGCGGTCCCAGGTGATCGCGGTCTCGAAGGTATCCGCCATGACGCCACGGGGTGTCAGGTAGTTGCGATAATAGGGCGCACGCAGGAACTGGTCGCGCCAGGTGCCCGCTGCGCCCTGCCGGTGCTCCGCCCCCGCGCTGTCATCCTGGCCGCGCAGGGAGCGCTGCGCCGCCTCGGCATCCCAGCGCCCGCCGTGGTCTGCCATCAACTCAAGCGCACGCGCCAGCCAGGCATCCAGCGGGTGATCGGCGGATTCAAAGGCCAGCACAAGCAACGCTGTGGTGCCGTCACCGACACCGTTCAGCAGCGCTTCCGCCGGGTCCAGCAGGCGGCAGTTGCTGGGAAACAGCGCTGCCTGGCTCACGGCGCGCACCGCTCGGGTGGCTTGCGCCATATCGGGGAAGCGCACGCTGGCCGAAGCGCGGTAGCGCGGGCGGTCCTGCACCCGCATCCAGGCGCGGGTGATAAAGCCGAGTGTCCCCTCGGAGCCGATCAGCATGCGGTCGGGGGACGGGCCAGCGCCGGAACCGGGCAGGCGGCGCGTTTCCAGCACACCACGGGGGGTCAGCATGCGCAGGTTCTCGACAAAGTCGTCGATGTGCGTGTACTGGGTGGCGTAGTGGCCGCCGGCGCGAGTCGCTATCCAGCCCCCCAGGGTGGAGAACTGAAAGCTCTGGGGGAAATGCCGCAGCGTCAGCCCCGCGGGTTTCAAGGCCGCCTCGAGCTCGGGGCCCAGGGCGCCCCCCTCGATCAGCGCCGCCCGGCTGCTGCGGTCAATATCCAGCACGCGATTCATGTATTGCAGGTCGACGGACAGCACGCCGTCGTAGTCGCCCCGAATATCCGCTTCGACACCACCGCAGACGCTGGTGCCGCCACCGAAGGGAATCACCGCGGCACGCACACTGTTCGCCCAGTCGAGCACCGCTTCGAGTTGCGTCTCATCGTGCGGGAATACCACCTGATCCGGCACTGCCGGCACCGTGCGATGCAGCAGGCGCAGGCTGTCGGCAAGCGACTTGCCCAAGGCATGGGACAGGCGGTCGTAGAGTGAGGCGGAGCAGATGTCCTGCAACGACGCGGGTGGCGTGATACGTGGCGCGGGTAGCGTGAAATCCGCCAGCGTCGGTGCGGCAACGGGGGACCCGCCCCCCAGCAGCGACACCAGGTCAGCCAGACGCGTTTCCTCGTCCGCATCCAACACCTCATCGGCGTAACCCCAGCCCCAGAAGCGCAGCGCACGCCGATGGCCGAGGGTTGCAGGCGAGGCGCTCACGTCAGCGGATAAAGCCTGTGCTGGATTCCATGTAGAGACGCAACGGCAGGCTGCCGTCGTCTTTCAGGTGGATGATCAACCCGTAGTTGTCGTTGTCGTAGTCCGCCACCCACTCGTAGCGGAAGTCCGGCAGTATGTCGATGGGCTCGGGACGGCGCCCCACCACTCTCACTTCCTCCAATGCGCCGGGGTCAAACGCCACACGCGCCTTGGGAATAATCAGGGTGACCTTGCGCTCGCCGGACGTCTCGCCGGGCTCCACATTGCCGACGGTGATACCGGAGTCGGCATCAAGATGGCCTTTCACCAGCTGCAGCCAACCACTCTCGGTGATCGCCTTGTCGGCCCAGGACACCGGGGCCGCAAGCATCATACAGAGCGCACTCGACAGACAGACAGAACGAACCAGCATGATGACCTCCAGCGTGCCGTGCGAGGAAGGTGGGGCAGTTCCTCAAGGCCGGGCCAAAACGGACCGGACAGAACTGCCCCGCCGACAGTTACTGCATGGCGTCCTTGACGGCCGCATTGGCGTCGTCAGCCATCTCGCCGGCTTTTTCCTTGGCGTCGTCCATGGCCTGCCCTGCTTCATGCTGCATGTCTTCAGCGGCCTGACCTGCATCGTGCATGGCGTCTTCCGCCATCTGCTCGCCGTCGTGCATGGCATCGTCCATGGCATTGCCTGCCTCGTCCATTGCGTCGCTGGCTGAGCTTGAAGCGCTGTCCATGGCATCGCCAGCGGCATCTACCGCGTCGTCCATGGCATCACCGGCTGCGTCCATGGCATTGCTTGCTGCTTCCGCCGTGGCGTTGCCCGCCTCTTCCGCTTTCTCCGCCACCGTGCTCATGGCATTGGAAGCCGACTCGCTCACCGCCTCGGCGTCTTCCTTGCTGCACGCAGAAAGACCGAAGACCATCATCGTTGCCAGTACGGCACCCGCTACTTTTTGTGTTTTCATACAATCACCCCTTGATTTGGTTGTGTTGTCGCGTCCGCACAGGACCCCTTGAGACTACACAGCTCGCGCTGCGGAGTAAAGCCGGACAAGCGCCCGCATGCACTTCGGGCCTACTCCGCAACAATATCGCCGCGCATGGCCGCCAGTCGCTGCAACAGCGCGTTCTGCGCGCCGGTGGCGATTCGTTCCCGTTCCATGACCCGGATGAGATCATCGACGAGACGGTTGAACTGGGCGGAGGTGACAGCCAGATGGCGGTGCGTTTCACGCATGCTGTCACCCGTGTAAACGCAGGGACCATCACTGACCGCGCAGAGCTGCTCGGCAAGTTTGTTACGAAAACGTTGAATGTCGGTGTCGGCGAACAGTGCGCGAATCTCCGCGTCTTCTGCTATCTCCCACAAGAGGCCATCGACAATCCTGTCTATCCCCGCCTGCCCGCCCAGCTCTGCGTAGAGCGACTGCGGCGACTGCACCGACTGCGCACAGCCTCCAGCCAAAAGGGTACAGGCCAACAGGACTTTCAACGCGTTCGACATCAATGGCTCCTACTGGCTCAGCTGAATTGACAGGTACCAACCGCTCTGGTCCTCCAGTCCCGCAATGTCGCCCAGCTCGGTCCAGGCGAGCACAGCGGCGACACGCGTGTTCGGGAACCAGCCGAGGAAAATATCCGCCCAGTCGTCCTCGGCCACGGCCTGCAGGCCATTGGGCTTCTGCCGATACTCGGCGCCGATCACCCAGTGACGATCAATAAACAGACCGGCGCTGAGCTCGGCGACCAGTTCGCGCTGCTCCGCAAAGCCCAGCAAACCGGTCTGGTGCGCCGCCGTCCAGCGCAGGCTGCCGTTGGCAAACACATTGCGCCCCAAGGCCTCATTGAGCCAGAGTTTGCCCACGGCGAGGTACAGGTCCGTGCCGCTGTCCCGGGCCGCTCCCAGGGCCTGCGGTACGGCCATGTCGCGGTTGCGCTTGTACTGCAGGCCCGCCGTCAATTGCGGTGCGCTGCCGTAGATGAAGTCCCCCGCCAGTCGCACCTTTGCCCCGAACACGTCCTGGCGAATCGCGAGGCCCAGCGGCTCAACCTCGAGATCCTGACGGCTGACGCTGAATTCGAGGCGGTTATCGAACCCCAGGCTGGCACTCTGCGTGTCCAGCTGGAAATCGTCGACCGAAACTCTGCTCAGGCCCAGGGCACCGCCCCATTCACCCAGATCGCCGTAGCCGCTGATAACCGCCCAGGGCGTGATGCCGCCACCCGCCTGCCCTTCTATGCTGTTCGCGCCACCCGTCGCCAGCAGGCGGCTGCCGGCCTGTGATGCGGCGGCCAGGCACAATGCCAGCGCCGCAACGAGCGCGCGCACAGTCATCATGCCGGCTCTCCCCGAATGGCCAGCACCGGCACAGGCAGGTCACCCAACCAGGTTTCCAGGTCAGCTGCCGACATCGGCCGGGCGATGTAATAGCCCTGCACGGCGTCACAACCCATTGCCTGCAAAAGACGCAGGGAGGCGATGTTCTCCACACCTTCCGCAACCACCTTCAGGCCCAGGTAGTGCGCCATCTCAATGGTTGAGCGGACGATCTGCTGGTCGTCTTTATCCTGGTCCAGCCGCAGCACCAGGCTCTTGTCGATCTTGAGCTCCTGCACCGGCAGGGTTTTCAGCTGCGCCAGGGATGAAAAGCCCGTGCCGAAATCATCGATGGCCAGGCGTATACCCACTTTTTCGAACTCGCGAATGTTGGCAAGGGCGAGGTCCATATCCGACATCATCATGGTCTCGGTAATCTCAAACACCACCGCACTGCTGTCCAGGCCGGAGCTGGCCAGCTGGTGGATCGCGTGGCGCACGAAGTCCAGTTGCAGGATGTCAGCCCCCGACAGATTGATACAGACGGTGAGTTCAAGCCCGGCGCGCTCCCACGCCTGGATCTGGCGCAGCACCAGCCTCAGCACAATCATGCTGATATCGGTGATGATGCCGGTCTGTTCCGCCACCGGAATGAATTCGTCGGGATATACCTCGCCCAGCTCGGGATCGTTCCAGCGCATCAGCGCCTCGACCTCCAGCACACGGTGATCCGCCATGTCGTACTTGGGCTGGTAGACCATGCGGAAGTTCTCTGCATCCACGGCGGCCTGCAAACGGTGCGCCAAAGTAATCTGGCGCAGGTGGTTTTCATCCTGTCCGATTTCATAGAATGAGTAGCCGTGCTTGACGTTGCGCGCATTGCCCAGCGCAATCTGCGCTCGGCGCAACAGCTCCTCGAACCCCTGCCCGTGCTGCGGTGCGAAGACGAATCCCAGCAAGGGTTCAACACGCACCGGGATGCCATCAATCGACAGCGGCGAGGCGAAGTCAGCACGCAGCTTGTCCAGTACCACGTCCACGCCGGCATGGGTCAGCGCGTCGAAGAACAGCAGGATCTGGGAGTCGGCGATACGGGCTGCCATATCACCGCGGCGCAGGCTGCTGCTGATGCGCTCTGCCACAGCCTGCAGCACGCTGTCGCTGAAGTCATTACCGTACAGATCCGTCAACTCACGCAGATTGCCGAGTTCCAGGAGGCCCATGGCGTAGTCGCTTGCTGCATTCGGCTCCGACAGCCGGCTGTTGAAGGCGCTGGCGATATAGCTGCGATTCGGCAGGCGGGTAAGCAGATCATGCTGGGCCTGATACCGAATGCGCGCCTCCCGTTCCGAGACGGTGTCCTGCATCAGGTTCAGCGTTTCGGCCAGCATGCCGAACTCGGCGCCGGAGCGCAGCTCGATGCGGTGCGTGTAATTGCCATCTGCGATACGGCGGGCGGCACGCACCAGCGCATAGATGGGCTGGGTCACGCCGCGGGCAATGAGCAGCGCGGTCAGAAAAGCCAGCAGCAAGGCCACGCAGCCAATGATGATCATCTGCTGGCGCAGCGGCGCATAGCTCTGCAGCGCCTGCTCCAGCGATTGCGAGAGCAGGGCCGTCAGGCGCGCATCGCCCTCATTGAGCAAGGTGACTTCGCGCGTTACCCAGCGCGCCTGCGCCAGCGCCGAGGTGGGTGCAGACTCGGGCTGGGCGAGGGCCTGAAGTTGTGTGCTCAAGGCCTCCGGCAGCGTGGAGTGCAGCATGCGCGCCGGCTCCCCGCCGCTCTGCGCCAGCAGTGTAATCTCGGCATTGGTCAGCGAACGCAGCGCTTCCAGCATCGACTCGTCCACCGCTGTACCCAGGCCGACCCAACCCATCAGGTCGGGCGCAAACACCGGCACCAGGACCAGCTGAAAGGGTTCCCCCTCAAACAGCGCCAGTATGGCGGCACCGCCGGTAGCTTCCTCCCGCAGGACGTCGGCGGCGCTGGCTGGCAGGCGTTTGACATCGTGGGTACTGAGCAGGATGTCGCCGTCCCGGGACAGCATAACGACCAGGTCCGCGGCAATGCGCTCCCCGTGGTTCGCCAGCACGCTGAGCATCGTTGCCTGTTCACCGGTAGCAATCGCGCGCTTGAACGCGAAATCCGCAGCCAGCACCTGTGCCCTGCCGCGCAGCTGTTCCCGGTCGACTTCCAGCAGGGAGCGAAACACCCGTTCCACAACTTCCAGTTCGTCGCGCACAATGCTCTCGACCGCCGTATTGGAGGCGCGCATGACCGCCAGCAGGCTGCTCGCCAACGTGACCGCGAGGAGCCCACCAATCAGCAGCAGCAGCTTATTGCGAAAGCTGATTCGCATCGCGGCTAAATCGTTTCAGCATGTTTTCCAGTTCGGAGTCTGACTTGCTGCCCTGGGGGTCCTGCCAGGCCATGGGCAGCTCGAGGGCAAGCGAGCCAGCACCATCCGCCGGCAGCGGGAACTGCAGCGGTGTGGACAGCTGCGGATGCCACACTTCAATGGCTGTCGCGGCCCCTTCCCAACGCAGGGTTGCACTGCCCTCTGTGTCAGTCACTACCGCACTGGGATTGGCGCTGACGTAGAGGTAGGCCTTCATGCTGTCGTGGATATTACAACCCAGGGTCACCACACCCGGGGCATTGAACGCCACCGGCGGGGCGTCGTTGGCGCGGAACAGCTTAAGCTCGAAGGCATTGCCGGGGGAAAAGGAATAGACATGGTGGCGAGTGTCGTCGCTGTTGGGAAAGGTCACCTCCGTGCCGGGGGCGATGGTGGTGACCAGCGGGTCAAAGCGCCGTTCGCGCTGATCCACCGTGGCGCCCCCTCGCGGCACCCCAGGCAGCGCCTCGACACCCGGCACCGTCAGCACTGCGAAGGGAACGGGTTGACCGTCACTGCCCGCAAGCTGCACCTGCAACTCACCGGCGATCACCTCGCCCAAACACAGCACACACCCCAGCGCCATGAAAAGCCACTGCACTACACCAACTCGCATACGTCCAAACCGTTGATTCCAGAGGGGCGATGATAGCGCATTCCTGCGCGATTTCGCGTGTACCGGGCGAGAAAATCGCAGCCGCCACTGCGTGGCGCCGGGTTTTGCGAAAGCGCGCAGGAGCGCTACACTGCTGCGCTTCCCTATTCAAGGAGAGACACACCATGTACAGCTTCAGCGCGCAGTCCATCGCCTACCAGGAACAGCTAAGGGCTTTTATGGACGAGCATATCTACCCGAACGAGCAGCGCTACGCTGAAGAGCTGCATGCATCCGAATCCCGCTTTGCGGCGCTGCCGGTCATGGATGAGCTGAAGGCCAAGGCGAGGGCAGCCGGCCTGTGGAACCTGTTCGTCTCCCCCCACGAGGCGCAGTTCTGCGACCATGACGGCTTCAGTAATTTCGATTATGCGCCGCTGGCGGAAATGATGGGCCGCGTGCTGTGGTCCGCCGAAGTCTTCAACTGCAACGCACCCGACACCGGCAATATGGAAGTCCTTATGCGCTATGGCAGCCCGGCGCAGCAGGAGCGCTGGCTGCAGCCGCTGCTGGCCGGTGAAATACGCTCGTCCTACGCCATGACCGAACCCCAGGTCGCCTCTTCGGATGCGACCAACGTGGAGCTGCGCATCGAACAGGACGGCGACCACTGGGTGCTGAACGGCCGCAAGTGGTTTATCACCAGCGCGATGTACGAACGCACGCAGATCTTCATCGTCATGGGCAAGTCCGACCCCGACAACCCCAACCGTCACCTGCAGCAGAGCCAGATCCTCGTGCCGCGGGACACACCCGGCGTCACCCTGGTGCGCCCGCTCACCACGCTGGGCTACGATGACGCGCCACTGGGTCACGCGGAGGTGCTGTTCGAGAATGTGCGGGTGCCGGCAGAAAACATGCTACTGGGGCCGGGACGCGGTTTCGAGATTGCCCAGGGGCGGCTTGGCCCGGGCCGCATCCATCACTGCATGCGCCTGATCGGTGCCGCCCAGCGCTCGCTGGAACTGGCCTGTGCGCGCGCCGAGAGCCGCACCACCTTCGGCCGCAAGCTGAGCCAGCATCAGTCGGTGCGCGAGGACCTCTCGCGCTGCTTCTCGGAAATCGAGATGGGCCGGCTGCTGCTGCTGAAAACCTGCTCGAAGATGGACGAACTGACCCCCCAGGGCGCCCTGGACTATATCGCGGCGGCGAAAAGCACCGTGCCGCTGCTGATGCAGAATGTGATTGATCGCTGCATGCAGATCCACGGGGCCGGCGGCCTCACCGAAGACTACTGCATGGCAGAAGCCTTCAACTACGCCCGCTGGTGTCGCCAGGCAGACGGCCCGGACCAGGTTCACCAGATGGCGTTGGGGAAAATGGTCATCAAGCGCTATGTCGATGCCTGAACTGCATCCGCAGTTGCAGGCCGACTGCCACGACCTGGGACGGATCGACAGCGGCCGCCTGTTGCTGTCGCGCAACGCCAGCCTGCACTGGCTGATTCTGGTGCCGGACACACAGGCCACCGACCTGCTGGACCTGCCCACCGACGCGCTGGGCCTTGCGCTGCAGGATTGCCGGCGCATCAGCCACTGGTTGAAGCAGGCCTGCGGCTACCCGAAAGTGAATTTTGGCGCTCTCGGCAACCTGGTCCCGCAACTGCACCTGCATGTGGTTGGCAGGCGTCCGGATGACCCGTGCTGGCCGCAGCCGGTCTGGGGCAACTTGCCAGCAGCGGGTGCGTGGTCCGCCACCGAGATTGCCGCGATGAGGAGCGCCCTGACCCATGACCGCTGACCAGAGCGCCCTGATCGTGGGGGCCAGCGGCGGCATCGGCCGGGCACTGGTCAAACGCTTGCTGGAGGACGGCCGCTACCGGAGCGTCATCGGCATCAGTCGCTCGGAGGCACCCCAGCCGGAGCTTGCGACGCAGCAGCGCTTACGCTGGCTGCCCTGCGCGGGCACACCCGCAGCGATTGAGGCAACGGCCGCCGAGCTCGAGGACGCGCTGCCCCGCCTCTCACGCATCGTTATCTGCAGCGGCATCCTGCACGACGCAGAGCACGGCCCGGAGAAGTCACTGGAGCAGCTGGACGCCGAGTGGATGGCCACCGTGTTGCAGGCCAACAGCATCACCCCGATGCTCTGGCTGCGCGCGCTGGCGGGCAAGCTGCAGCGCAAACAGGCCTGCAGGATCGCCGTGCTCAGTGCGCGGGTGGGCAGCATCAGCGACAACCAGCTCGGAGGCTGGTACAGCTATCGGGCATCGAAAGCGGCGCTCAACATGCTGTTGAAAACCGCCGCCGTGGAGCTGTCCCGCCGGGCGCCTGCATGCAAGCTGATAGCCTTCCACCCGGGTACCACAGACACCGCACTGTCTCGCCCCTTCCAGGCGCGCGTGCCCAGCGAAAAGCTGTTCACGCCGGACTTTGTCGCCGACCGCCTGCTGGGGATCATGGAGCAGGCACGTGCAGATGGCACTCTCTCCTACCTCGACTGGGACAACAAACCCATAGACTGGTAAAGCCGTGCTACGCTGGCCATTATTCCACACCGTCAGGAGCACGCCATGCTGGTCGTTCACCACCTCAACAACTCCCGTTCCCAACGCGTACTCTGGCTGCTGGAGGAGCTGGAGCTGCCCTACACAGTCACGCACTACGCGCGGAACCCGGAAACCAACCTGGCGCCGCCGGCGCTGGAGGCACTGCACCCGCTCGGCAAGTCCCCGGTACTCGAGGACGCCGGCCAGCTGATCCTGGAGTCCGGCGCGATTATCGACTACATCCTGCGCCGACACGGTGACGGACGCCTGCTGCCCACCGCGGGCACGGCAGCCCATGAACAGTACCTGCAGTGGCTGCACTATGCGGAGGGCAGCGCCATGCTGCCGCTGATGCTGCGCATGTACACCTCAAGGCTGCCCGACCAGGGCGCGGCACTGCAACCCCGCATCACCGAGGAACTCAACCGGCACCTTGGCTACGTTGATGCCGCACTGGCGGACAGGCACTGGCTGGTCGATGACAGCTTCTCCGGAGCCGATGTACAGATGTCCTTTGTTGCCGAAATCGCACCGCTCCTGCACACCCTGGAGCCCTTTCCCCACCTGGCGGCCTTCCGCAAGCGAATCCAGGATCGTCCTGCGTACCGACGTGCCCTGGAAAAAGGCGGCGCCTACGCGTTTGGTCCGGCCCCCTGACCCGATCCCGTCAAGGTGCGTCGCGCAGTTCCCTCGACCTCGCAGGGGCAAACCGCTATGCTCCCCGCGCATGAATTTCCTGTGCCTGCGGGCCAAGGTGACAGAACGTGGAACTGGTTGTATTCGATCTCGACGGCACGCTGCTGAACAGCGAATCCGGTATCAGCAGCTACACCCGGGACACGCTGGCGATGCTGGCAGAGCGCAATATCGCCTATACCGTGGCAACCGGGCGCACACTGCACGCAGCCCGTGACATCCTCGATGGCCACGGCTTCGCGCTACCGCAGATCTACAAGAATGGTGCGATGATCTGGTGCCCGAAGGCAACGGATTACAGCCACACCAGCTTCCTGACCCAGCGTGAAATCCAGCACGTGCTGGAGGCCGTGATGGCGCAGGAGGTCACGCCCTTCATCTTCACCCTCGCACCCGGCAACTACCACGCGATCTACCATACGCCCCTGCGCAACGACGTGGAAAAGCGCCTGTCCGAAACCTTCGCGCAGCGCTCCGAGGTGGATGTACTGCCGGTGGAGCGCATGCCCGCTGATGCGGACATCACCAACATCAGCGCGCTGGGCAAGCCTGCCCGCATCCAGGCGATTGCTGCCATGGTGGAGAACGAGGACAATCTCGTAGCCTATAGCGGCGATGCCCTTGAGGGCGCCGAGTTAAGCTGGATAGACATCCACCACAGCGACGCCAGCAAGGGCAACGCTGTGGAGGTGCTGAAGCGGGAGTTGGGGATACAGCGTGTGCTGTGTTTTGGCGACAGTGACAACGACCTGAGCATGTTTGCCCTGGCCGACGAGTGCTACGCCCCGGACAACGCCAAACCCTATGTAAAGGCGGCCGCGAGCGCCGTTATTGGCCACCACAACGAAGACGGCATCGCGCGCTTCCTGCGCGAGCGATTCGGCCTGCCTGACTGACGACCGGCAGGCCTGCTGTGCCTCAGGGTGTCGCGTTCCCGGGCGGGAAGGCACCCAGTACCAGGTTGGCCGCCTCGTCGTACTTGCTCTGGTCGCGGCCCAACTCGCCTTTCAGGCGTGAGGTAGTCACACTGCGCCAGACCGAGCGGTTCTGTTCCGGATCGATCATGTCCACGACAAAGGTGCCCTGGGTATATTCATGCACCGACACTTCCGTGCGGGTCGACATGCAGGACCAGCAGCTGTACATGCTGTAGGTGTTGTAACGGTAGAAACCCGGGCCATACATACCCATGGTAGTCGCTGAAGGCACCTCGTAGCTGCGCACGTCCATCTTGTCCTCGGTCACCAGGTGCCAGCTCAGTAACAGGTCTGCGTCCTGTGCGTTGTCAACGAGGGTAAAACCGCGTTCGGCGAGTGCGGACTTCAAACCGTTCTCGATGCGGTCGCGCGTCATGTCGCTCAGTTTCAGCGGATCCTCGCCGGGTGCGGATTCCGCAGCACGGTACAGCGCGACGGTCTTCACGGCGCTGAAGTCGTACGCGGGGTTGTAATCCACGGAGGGCGTTGGCGGCGCACTGGCGCAGGCAGCGAGGAAAACGGCAGCCATCAGAGCGAGCGCCGTGTGGATGTTCGAGCGGTACAACGATGTAGCCATGAGGGGACCCTGTAAAGTCTTCGCAAAGAAGGAACGCAATTGTAGCGCCTGTATGCAGTGAGTTGTAGCGTGAATTTCAGGGCGCGCGGCCTGCACCCCGCACTTTAGCTTCACCGGGGTGCGCGCTATCATTGTTCTCTCGAACAAGGGGCTACCATAATGATGAGAAACCTCCCCGCGTTGTCGATGCTGCTGTTAGCCGCCATCAGTCACGCCACCGATATCCAGGTCACGGACACCCAGGGCAATCCGGTGTCCACCGCAATGGTGACGGCCAGCCCCCTGCAGTTGCCTCCTGCCGACCTCAGCGATGACGGCTATCCGCCCCACGGCGTGACCAATACCGCCGCGGTGACCCTCACCCGCTTCACCGACGCCGACGGTCGCGCCAGCCTGCCCGATGCGGAGGATGACCGCCAGGTGCGGGTACGCGCCCAGGGGTACGTGGACGCCACGGTCACCGCTGAACCCGGTGTCGCCAGCTTGGCAGTCTCCCTGCAGACCATGACGCCGGAGCAGTATATCGCCAGCTTTCCCTCCAACGTCTGGCTGTCGCAACTGAGCTTTGGCGGTGATGCCGAACTGAAAAAGACCTTTCAGCTGAACTGCGCGTTCTGTCACCAGCAGGCCTCACCGTTCATGCGCAACGAGCGCACGGTGGAGCAGTGGCTGGCCGTATTCGAGCGCATGAACAGTTACGGGGCGCGACTGCCCACCGAAGACCACCGGGCGATCGCCGAACACCTGCAGCGTGAGCTGCGCGCGCTGCGCGAGCAGCCTGAGACCGTGCCGGAACCGCGCGCCTGGGGTGAGTTTCTTGCCGGGGTGAGCATGACCGAGTGGCCCATCGGCGACGGCTTCTCACAGATGCACGACTTTCTGCTGCACCCCAACGGCATGGTCTATGTGGGTGACAACCTGTTCGACCGCCTCTACGAGGTGGAACCGGACAGCGGTGAATACACGGTGTACAAGGTGCCTCACCGCGCGGACGACGAGGTCGGCGGCATTCTCGGCAACCGCTTTACCGTGTTCCCCAAAATGTACAACTACATGGGGGTGCACTCCTTCGCGGTGTCGCCGCGGGACGGCAATATCTTTATCACCCCGTCCATGCAGCAGGCATTGCTGGAGTTCAATCCCCGGACCAAGGCCTTCACCATCCACGAGATGGAACGCGGCTATTACCCTCACACCATCCGCATTGATGCGCAGGACCGGGTGTGGTTCACCCTGGCCCTGTCCTCCCAGGTCGCCAGATTCGACCGCGACAGTGCCGAATTCACGCTCTACGACCTCCCCGCGCGCAGTATCAAGGAGTGGCTGGTGCTGAAATCCCTGCCGCTGCTGTTCAGCCTGGACCCGGAGGTGCGGCCACAACCGGATCCCGACCGGGAGGGCACTGGCCTGCCCATGCCCTATGGCATCGATGTGGCACCGGATGGTCGCATCTGGGTCGCGCGGCTGTACGCCAACGACCTGGCGGTGATAGATCCGGCGACGGATGAGGTCACCATGATCGCGTTTCCCTATGCCGGGCCGCGACGCCTGCGCGCCGATGCCCAGGGCAACCTGTGGATCGTGGCCTTCCAGGATTCACTGCTGGTGAAGTATGCACCGGAGAGCGGCCGCTTCAGCGAATACCCGCTGCCGGTACGCAATGAAATCCCCTACGCGCTCAATGTCGACCGTGAGCGCGGCGTGGTGTGGGTGAACGGCAACCAGAGTGACACGCTGCTGAGCTTTGACATCGCGACAGAGGCCTGGCGCGTCTACCCGATGCCGCGGCAGCGCTTCTTCACCCGGGATGTGGAAGTGTCGGAGAAGGATGGCGCGGTCTACACCAGCAACTCCCACTTCCCCAGCTGGCAGACTGAAGGCGGCCAGCCCACCTTGCTGCGCATTACGCCGCCCTCCCCATGAACGTGAGGAGCCTGCGCAGCGGGAGCCTGCTGCTGTGCCTGTGGGTGCTGCCGACAGCGCCGCTGGCCGCAGAGTGGCCGGTCTACGGGGGTGACCCCGGTGGCCGCCATTACAGCACGGCGGCCGACATCAACACAGACAACGTCGCGCAGCTGCAGGTGGCCTGGACCTTTCGCAGCGGCGACAGCCGCGTGCACGCGAAAGACATGGCCCGGACCTCGACCCAGAGCACGCCCATTCTCCTGCCGGAGGCCGCGGGGGCCAGCCTGGTCTACTGCACTCCGTTCAACCGCGTGATCGCGCTGGACCCGGGCAGCGGAGAGCAGCGCTGGAGCTTCGACCCGCAGATCAACCTCGGTGGTGACCGCCCCTTTCGCTGCCGCGGTGTGGCCTATGCCGAGGACCCTGCAACCGCGGCGACGGCACACTGCCGACACCGGCTCTACCTGTCGACGCACGACCGTCAGCTGTGGGCCCTGGACGCACAGGATGGAACACCCTGCGCCGGGTTCGGCGAGTCGGGGCGCGTCGCACTGTACGGCGCCAGCGGCCATGCACCCGGCGATGTCAGCAACTCCTCGGCGCCGGTAGTGGCCCACGGAGTCGTCATCAGCGGTTCTACCGTCATCGATTTCACCCGGGCACAGACGCCGCGTGGCGTGGTACAGGCGCTGGACGCGCACAGCGGCGCACCGCTCTGGCAATTCGACCCGCTGCTGGACAACCCCCGGAGCGGCAGCGCCAACGTCTGGGCGCCGCTGTCGGTGGATAGCGAGCACGAGCTGGTATTCCTGCCCACCAGCTCGCCCTCCCCCGACTACTACGGCGCCGACCGTGTCGGCGACAATCACTACGCCAACAGCATCGTTGCGCTGGACCTGAAAACCGGCAACCTGCGCTGGCATTTCCAGCACGTGCGCCACGACCTCTGGGACTACGACACGCCGGCACAGCCCATCCTCTTCGACTGGCAGCGCGACGGCGTCAGCGTGCCGGCGCTGGTGCAACTGACCAAACAGGGTCTGGTGTTCATCCTCAACCGCCTCACCGGCGAGTCGCTGTGGGAGATGACGGAACAACCCGTGCCGCCCTCGCAGATGCGCGGCGAGCGCGCTGCACTCACCCAGCCCAAGCCTATCGCACCGCCGCCCCTGCTGGACTCCTTCCTGATGCCCCACGACGCCTGGGGCCTGACGCCGCTGGACCGCGCCGACTGCCGCAACCAACTGGAGCAGCTGCACAACCTGGGACTGTTCACACCCATCAGCGAAACCCCCACACTGATGTACCCGGGCAGCCTGGGCGGGCCCAACTGGGGCGGTGGTGCCCTGCTCGCTGAACGCGGCCTGCTGCTGGTCAATGTGAACAATGTCGCCTTCAGCGGCCGCCTGGTGCCACTGAGCAGCGACGCCGCCGCTGGCAATGGGCCGCCCGCAGCCGGCAAGCGTTTTCGCGTGGTCATGCAGGGCACGCCCTACGCCGTCGAAATCGGCAGCCTGCAGTCTTTCCTCGGCATGCCCTGCAACCCGCCCCCCTGGGGCAAGCTGGTCGCAGTCGACCTGTACGGCGGCCGTATTCTCTGGGAGACGGCACTCGGCTCCGTGCATGAAATGGGCCCGGTGAAAGCACCCTTTCACATTGAATGGGGCACACCCAACCTCGGTGGCGGCATCGCCACGGCCGGCGGCCTGTTCTTCATCGCCGCCACCATGGACCGCCAGTTCCGCGCCTTTGATGTCAACACGGGTGAGACACTCTGGCGCTACACCCTGCCGGTGGACGCCACGGCTACGCCCATGACCTACCGCTACCGCGGGCGGCAGTACGTGGTGATCAATGCCGGCGGCCACCACATGTTCAACCGCGGCAGCGGCGATTACCTGTACGCTTTCGGACTCCCACCATGAAAAAACGCTACCTTGTTCTCCTGCTGCTGGTACCGCTCGCCTACTGGCTGGCCAGCGAAGGTGTTTTTCGCGACCCGGTGAAGGCGGGCGAAGCGCTGGTGATACGCCATGCCGACAAGCTGCCCCTGGCCTGGTTCGGGGGGCGGCTCTATGACGCGCACTGTGCGGGCTGTCATGAGAACCCCGCGATGAAAGCCCCGACGCGCCAAGCCCTGGGGAACCAGTCCCGTGAAGCCATTCTGGTCGCGCTGGAGTTCGGCAAAATGCAGCCCATGGCGGCACACCTCAGCCAGCAGCAGCGACGCCTGATTGCCCTGTACCTGACGGACTCCGCCGAGGGCGTGTACGACTGGCTGGCGGACGCAGCGTGCGAACAGCCGCTGGACAGCGGTGCCACCCGGGTTGGCAGCTGGGGGCTGGGGCCGCACAACCGCCGCTTCGTGAGCAGCGCTGATGCCGGCATCGACCGCAGCAACGTGGGCACCCTGGAACTCGCCTGGACACTGGCCCTGCCCCGCGTCACCGACATGCGCTCGCAGCCCGCGCTGCTGGGCGATACGCTGTACCTGGGTGATCGTGCGGGCATGCTCTATGCGCTGGACCGCCACACCGGCTGCATTCACCGCCAGCGCGAGGTGATGGCCGGCGTACGCTCCGCCATCACCGTGGCAGAGGGTGGCAACGGCGAGCGCCTGCTGGTCTTCGCCGACTCGCTCGCCACCGTCTTCGCGCTGGACCCACACACGCTGGAGACCGTGTGGCAAACGCCGGCAAAGCTGTTTGAGAGCTCGGTGGTGACGGGCTCCATCAGTCACCATGCCGGGCGCCTCTATGTGCCGGTATCGTCCTATGAGGTTGCGGTGGCGGGCGGACCCGGCCACGCCTGCTGCCAATCCCATGGCGGTGTGATCGCGCTGGATGCGGCGACTGGCGAGCAGCTCTGGGCCTGGCATGCGACACCCGACGCGACGCTGCAGGGCCACAACGCAGATGGCAGTGCCCGCTACGGGCCCTCAGGCGCCTCGGTCTGGACCACACCGGCGATCGACGCTGCACGCAACCGCCTGTACATCGGCACCGGGCAGAACCTGTCGCGCCCCGCAACCGATACCAGCGATGCCATCATTGCGCTGGATCTCGACAGCGGCGACGCCATCTGGCGCTATCAGGCCACGGTGGATGATGTCTGGAACGCCGCCTGCCAGAACGGCGGCGCCAACTGCCCCAGCCAACCCGGCCCGGACTTCGACTTCGGTGCCTCGGTCATCATCAGCGACGCCGGCGAGGGCCGGCAGATGCTGCTGGCTGGCCAGAAATCCGGTGTGGTGCACGCGCTGGACCCCGATGCCAACGGCGCCGTGCTCTGGCGGCAGCGTGTCAGCCAGGGGACTACTAATGGTGGCGTGCACTGGGGCATGGGGCTTGCCGGCGAACGCCTGATCGTACCGGTGGCCGACCCGGAGCGGGACATCCCCGGCTATACCCCGGCGCCGGGACTCTATGCACTGGATGCTGTGACCGGCGAGCTGCTCTGGGAGCACCCGGTCAGTCGCGATTGTGATTTCCCCATGGAACACGCTCCCCTGGTTGGCCTGGCCCAGGTCCGTGCCGGTGGTGGCCAGCCCCTTGCCGAGCAATACCGCTGTTCCTTCTACTACGGCCTGTCGGCCGCCACGACGGTCACGCCGGAGCTGGCGTTCAGCGGCGCCCTGGACGGGCGTGTGCGTGCCTTTGATATTCGCAACGGTGAACTGCTGTGGCAGGCGGCCACTGCCGTGCCCTTGCGCGGTGACAACGGCGTCGACGGGCACGGTGGCGCAATCGATGTCACCGGGCAGGTGGTGTACGACGGCTGGCTTTACGTGCTGTCGGGCTACAGCATGTTCGGCCAGCTGCCGGGGAACGTGTTGCTGGCTTACCGCGTTACGCGCTAGCGGCCACTTTTTCCCGCGGCGACAGCAGCCAGGCCAAGGCGGGCAGGAAGAGCAAGGCGCCAATCATGTTCCAGAAGAACATGAAGGTCAGCATCAGGCCCATATCAGCCTGGAACTTGATCGGCGAGAACATCCAGGTTCCCACCCCGACCGCCAGGGTCAGCCCGGTGAAGGCGACCGCCGTGCCGCTGGACTTCAGGGCGTAGAAATAAGCGTTCTCCAGCGTCTCACCGCTGCGCAGATAGCTCTGCAGCGAGGAATAGATATAGATGCCGTAATCCACGCCAATCCCCACCCCCAGGGCTATGACCGGCAGCGTCGCCACCTTCACGCCAATGCCCAGGGCAGCCATCAGGGCCTGCCCGAGGACCGAGGTCAGCATCAGCGGCACGATAATGCAGGTGGTAATGCGCAGTGAGCGGAAGTTGATCAGGCACAGGGCGATCACGACGCCGTACACCCAGAGCAGCATTTTTGTCTGCGCCTCGCGGATGACGATATTGGTCGCCGCTTCCACACCGGCGTTCCCCGCTGCCATGTCGAACTGCAGCGTGTCGCTGTTGTGCTGTTCGGCGAATTCGCTCACCGCCGCAACCACGCCGTCCAGGGTGTCGGCCTTGTGGTCGTCGAGGAACAGAATCACCGGCGCCATGGAGCAGTTGGTGTTGCGCAACATGTTGGGCGCGCTGCTCAGGGAGTTGTTGAGGATGTAGCGGTTGCGGCTGGTTTCATGCCACTTGGGGCTGCCCTCGTTCATCCCCTGAATCGCCAGTTTCGACACATCCACCAGCGACATGGCCGACTGCACGCCGGGCACCGTCTCCATCACACCCTGGAAATAGTTCACGGCGGAGATGAACTCGTAGCTGCCACACTGCTGTTCGCCGGTGCTCGCCATCACCACAAACACATCGGTGCTGGTGCTGTAGTTGGCGGTCAGGAAGGCGTTGTCCTTGTTGTAGCGCGAATCCGGGCGCAGCTCCGGCGCACCCGGGTCCAGGTCGCCGATTTTCTGGTGCTGGCCGTAGTACAGCCCGCCGGCAAACAACAGCGCACAGACACCCAGCACGGTCAGCGCCGGGCCGCGGTGGGTCACCCGCGCAAGCAGGCGCCAGTGACTGAAACTGCTGTTTTCCTTGGTTGCCCGATAGCTGACACAGCGATCGGAAATTCCGGTATAGGTCAGCACCAGGGGCAACAGCAGCAGGTTGGTCAACACCAGCACCGCGATGCCGGTGGCGGCCACCACCGCCAGTTCCTGGATCACGGGAATGTCGATCACGCGCAGCGTGAAGAAACCCACGCCGTCGCTGACGAGGGCGACGAAACCCGGCTTGGACAGGCGGATAAACGTGAGCCTGGCCGCCTCGATACGCGAGGTCTTGAAGTAGATGAAGGTGCCGAAGCGGTTGATGATCTGCACCGAGTGGCTGACGCCGACCGCGAACACCAGGAACGGCACCAGCATGGAGTACGGGTCCAGACCCATGCCCATGAGTTTCAACAGCCCCATCTGCCACACCACGGCAACCGTGGAACAGAGCAGCGCGGCAGAAGTCAGCCAGCCACAGCGGGAGTAGAGAAACAGCATCACCGCGGTAATCGCGAAGGCGACCAGGAAAAACAGCCCGACCAGCGTGGCACCTTCAATCAGGTCGCCGATCAACTTGGCAAAACCGGTGATACGTATATTGATATCGTCAGACTGGTACTTCTCGCGCACCATCTCTTCCAGGTCTCGCGAGAACTGTGCGTAATCGAGCCGCTCGCCCGTATTCGGGTCCGTCTCGATCAGGGGCGCAACAATAATCGTGGACTGAAAATCGTTGGCGACGATACGCCCGATCTGCCCCGACTTGAGCACGTTTTCGCGCAGCTTGGCCAGGGTGCGTTCGCTGCCGTCGTAATCGTCGGGGATGACCGCACCGCCGACGAAGCCCTCCTCCGTGACCTCCATCCAGCGCGTGTTCGGGGTCCACAGGGACTGCAGCGCCGAACGGTCCACGCCGTTGACGTAGAACACCTCGTCGGTGATCTGCTTCAGCAGATCCTGGAACTCAGCCGTGAAGATGTCGCCGTTGCGGCTTTCGACAATGATGCGCACCGAATTGCCCAGGCCCTTCAGGTCATCCTGCCGGTTGAGGAAATTCTGGATGTACGGGTGCGAGGTGGGCAGCATCTTTTCGAAGCTGGCATCCGGCTGCAGCTGGCTGGCCTGCCAGGCGAAGAACACGGTCGCCGCAGCAAACAGCAGGATCAGCGGCAGGCGCGCCCGCATCAGCAAGGTGCCCAACAGCGGACGCAGGCGACCGTCTTCCGGTTCCAGGGTGGTGCTTTCGTGATCAGTCACAGGGATTTTGCCTCACTCAGTGCCGTCAGGCCTTTCATGCCAACCAGCCAGATATCGCCATTGCCAGCCTGCACCGCCGACGACAGGCTGGCGCGGGACGGATGTCGCCAGGCCTGCCGATTGCCGCCCGCGTCATAGGCCAGCACAAGACCACCGGAGCCCACCATCAGGGCGCGTCCGTCGGCCAGACGCACCCCGCCGTAGAGGCTGCTGCGCTCGTCGTTGGCCAGTTCAACCCAGTTCACACCCTCGTCCGCGGAGGCAAAGACGTGACCGCGCAGGCCGAAGGCGTAGACGGTGCCCTCGCTGACGACGGCGCCGAACAGTGAGCCGTCGTACAGATCTTCAACCCGGGTCCAGTTCGCGCCCCGGTCCGCAGAGTAATACAGCAGGCCGGCCTCGCCGCTGAGATAGAGGCGACCATCGGCGCCCGCGGCCATTGCGTAGTAGTGGAAGCGATCCGGATTGGCCACGCCGTCCACGGCGATCTGCCAGTCCTGGCCGGCGTTATCGGTGCGGTACAGCATGCCGTAGGCGCCCACGGCAAAGCCGGTGCTGGCGTCCAGGAAAAGCACATCCAGGAACGGGTCGGCCGGCCCGGTCTCGATCGCCTCAGTGGCATCGTCTACCGCAAACACGGCGTCATCCAATGCGTATTCCAGCGCGTCCTGCTGCTCGGGATCCTCATTGGCGGCTACGGCGTCCTCCAGCGCGGCAACGCGGGATTCTGCCCAGGCCAGGTACTGCCGGTTGGCATCGCGCCCGTCAAACTGCAGTGACCAGCTGAGCCCACCATCGGTGGTGTGCAGAATGACACCGGAGTGGCCCACCGCCCAGCCTACGTCGGGCTGCGGGAAATGCAGTGCGGTGAGGGTGGCACTGACCGGCACCTCGGCCTGCTGCCAGCTCGCCCCGTGGTCATCGCTGAGCACGATCACCCCGCGCTCACCGACCGCGACCAGGCGCTCACCCGCCAGTGCTATATCCAGCAACTGCGCATGCTGCGGGTCATCCATGCGCACCGCGGGCAGAAACGCAAACTCCTCGCCAGCTTGCGCAGGCAGCGCAAGAACCAGCAAGCCCAACAGCCAGGTGAAAGGCCGCACCAGGCCCTTCACCGCTCCTGCGCTACACACGGCGGCCTACCTAGCGGCGGCCGGCACGGCGCAGGGCCGCCGGGGTGAAGTCCTCAAAATTACCCACGTAGTCGAAGTCGTACTGGTAGCCACGCTCTTCGTTGTCGAGGCCGATCACCACATAGCGACCGGAGATCAGGTCGTGCAGAGACTCTGCGGCGAGCCAGGGCACCGCAACCTGGTAGTGCATCACCATGTGCCCTTCTTTCATTTTCCACAGCTCACCACGACCGTCATAGTGATCCACCACAGCGATCTGCCAGGTATCCTCATCCACGTAGAACGTGCGGCGGGCGTAGATGTGACGTGCATCCTCTTTCAGGGTTGCCTCCACCACCCACACACGGTGCAGTTCATAACGCAGGTACTGCGGGTCCATGTGACCGGGCTTGATGATATCGGTGTAGGCCAGGTCGCCACGACGCAGGGCATAGGCGTTGTAGGGAATATAGAGCTCGCGCTTGCCAACCAGCTCCCAGTCGTAGCGATCGGGAGCACCATTGAACAGATCGAGGTCATCCGCAGTACGCAGACCGTCGGAGGCCACACCCGGGCCGTCATAGGCGATGTTCGGCGCGCGCCGCACACGTCGCTGGCCGGCGTTATAGACCCATGCCGAACGCGGCTCTTTCACCTGGTCCACGTTCTCGTGTACCAGCAGCACATCGCCCTCAAGGCGGGCCGGGGCGAGGATGCGCTGCAGGAAGACAAACAGGCGGTTGGGGTTGGGGTTATCGGGGAAACGGTTGGCGAAAATCGCCTCTTCCTCGAACAGCACGGGCGCGAAGGCGCCATTGGCCTGCACCGGCGCCTGGATGTAGCGCCGCTTCACACCCAGCGGTGTGCGGTAGCGCGTGATGTGGTTCCAGATCACCTCAATGCCGCTCTGCGGTATCGGGAAAGGCACGTTGGCCTTGAAGTCCACAAGGCCGTTGCCGCCCGCCACCAGGTCGGTTTTGGTCGCCCACTCCTTGATCAGCGTGTACTCGGATTCCGGCAGGCGCGCGCTGCGGCGCGACGGATAGACCGGCATCTGGTAGGTATCGGGGTAACGCCGGAACATGGCAATCTGCCCGGGCGACAACTTGTCCGCATACTGGTCCACGTTGTCCGCGGTGATGGTAAACAGTGGCTGGTCAGCGCTGAACGGATCCACCAGACGCTCGCCCGGCGTGTAGCCCTCGGGCAGCTCCTGGTAACCGCCCTCCCAGCGCGGAATGCTGCCGTCCGCGTTGCCGGCGCGCTCCGCGCCCATCGGTGTCAGTTCTTCGCCGCCGAGGCGTGCGGCCTGTTCCGGGCTGACCTTGGCCAGAGCCAGGCTGCTGCCCATGCCGAGCAGCGACGCCAGGCCCATGGCGATCAATCTCTTGTTCATGTGTAACTCCTTTTATCGTTAGGTCTAGAACGCCACCGAGAAGCTGAGGGAGACAAAGTCACGGTCCTTCAACTCGTCATAATCCGCCCCGAAGAAACTGGTGTAGGACAGATCGGCGCGGTACACGTTGAGGTAGTCTGCCGTAACACCCACACTCAAGGCTATACGGTCCTCGACAAAGTTCGGTGCTGGCGAATTGCCCCGTACATCGTGCGACCATGCCATATTGGGCGTCAGGTTGATACCTGCCATCACGTCGGTGTATTCGAGGCCGGCGCGCACCCGGTAACCCCAGGAGAAGTCATCGGTGAAGCCATCGTTGGTGCAGTAGTCGCCGTTGCTGTTGGGACGAATACCGGCGAAGGCCTCTGCCGCGGGGTGGGAATCACAGGCGATGGGGGACCCGGGCCACAGGGCAAAGTTGCTGGCGAAGGGCTCGAAGTCACCCACGCCGTAATTGGGCGAACGGCCGTAGTTGATGCTGTCGTCCATACCGTTCAGCCACACGGCACCCACCTCGCTGGCGAACGACAGACGCTGCGCCCCGAGCACCTGCTCGAAAAACTTGATGAACGTCATCTGGAACTGGGTGTAGGACACGTCGTCGTAGCCCGCAACGTAGCCACCGGGCCCCTGCTCGAGCGAGCGCGACAGCATGCGCGACCATTCCGCCGCCGTGCCCAGCGCCACTGCCTGCAACAGGTCCGTGGTGTTGATCTGCAGCGGGAAGTCCGGACGGTAGCTCAACTCACCGGATACCGCCCAGTCGCCCACATTGGTCGCGAAGGTCAGGCCCCAGAGTTCAATATCTTCGGGGAACTCGAAGAAAAACTCGGGGTTGGCACCAAAGTTCACCGGCAGGCCGAAGCTCTGTGTGGCGTTGGTGGCGCTGAAGATCGGGGTGCGGCTGTGGTAGTTCATGTAGTACAGGCCGAACTCGGTGCCGTTCAGTTCTTCCACGTAGTAGCGCAACGCCAGGCCCCATTGCCCGGAATCCGATGCCTCGTCATCCGCGCCCCGGGGCAGGATCAGGCCGGCGGCCTCCGCCTCGCCATCCGGGATGGCATTGGAAATGGTGAGGTAGTCGCAGCCGCCGCCGTAGGGGTCCGCGGCGTTCCAGTAGGTGCCGCACTCATCGAGGATGGTGCGCTGCCAGTCGTACTGCACAAAGCCTTCCACGCTGAGGTCGTAGGTGAGGCCGTAGTTGGCGTACACCATGCCGACGGGCAGCAGCGCTTCCTTGATTTCCGAACCCGGCTTGCGCAGGGCGGTAACGTCGAAGGGGTTGATGACGTTCACACCGTTCTGGATAAACGTGCTTTCGCCCCAGCTCAGCACCATGTTACCGGCCCGCAATTCCAGCGGACTTTCACCCAGCTGGAAACTGCCGTACACGTAGTAGTCGAGAAATTCGATACCGCTGTACTGCGCCAGCGATTCGAAGTCGGAGGTATCGAGCTTGCGGTTCGGCTGGTAGCCGTTGGCCGCGTGGCCGTGGGGCACATCGCTGGTGCCCACTTCGTGGTCGTACCAGTACTTCACGCGGGTGAACATGCCGTAGGTGTCCGCCGCCAGTTCGAGGTCGTGGATACCCCGTACCTGCAGGGAGAACATGTCGCCGCGGTCGTAGTTGAGGTTGCCGTCATCCGCCGTGCTGGAAGACGCTCGACCGCGCCCATCCGTGTTCCCCGGGGACAATACGCCGAGGTCGGCGGCCTCCGTGCGCCAACTTGCGCCCACAGAGATGTTCGAGGAGAAATTGCCTTCGAAGGGCCCCAGCTGGAAGGTCTGGGACGAAGCGGGAAGTGCCATGCCGGCGGCCACCAGGGCCAGGATCAACGTGGATTTACGGTGCGGAATAAAGCATCCGGGCTGTTTTTTCACAATCAGCGCTCCTGCTGTCTTTTGTTAGGATTTATCTTGGCTATAGGATAGCAGTATCACCCGGTATCGGCACAGGAATGTTGCTCAGGATCAATTTTTGCCCATATCGCAATATACCGCGTGCAGCCATTCACGCTGGGGGACAAGGGCCCTATACTGCAGGCTGGCAATGGATTGAAGATGCTCATGACACCGACGTTGAAGGGACCCTGGTCCCTCGAGGACACCTACGACTTTCTGCGCGAAAGCACCTTCCCGCTGCGCCTTGCCAGCACCGGCACCGACGGCTACCCGCGGGTGGTCTCGGTGTGGTACGCATTTGCCGAGGAGGCCCTGCTCTGCGTGTCGCACCGCAAGTCAGCGCTGGTGAAGCTGCTGCAGCGCGATCCGCGGGTCGGTTTTGAAATCTCTCCCAACGAGCCGCCCTACCACGGGGCCCGGGGCCAGGGGCGGGCCAGCATGACCCCCCTGGGCGACAGCGATCTGCTCGAGGTGCTGCTGGAACGCTACCTGGGGCAGCAGGAATCGCGGGTCGGCAACTGGCTGCTCTCGCGCAAGGCCGAAGAAATGCTGATACGCGTGCAACCCGAGCGCATCTTCACCTGGGACTACCGCCAGCGGATGGCGGACGTCACTCCGGATCCGGCAGCACGATAACCGGCACCGGAATCCTGGCCAGCAGCTGCGCGTCTTCATCCGCAAGCACCCTGAACTCCGCGCGACGCAGCAGCAGTGCGCCGCAGCTGGCACGCTGCAGTTGCTGTTCAAGCGCTCGCGCCGAACGCGCCTGCAGCGCCTCGACCTCGGTGCACAGCGGTAGCTGCAACAGCTCTGACGGCACCGGCTGTGAAAGCACACGCAGCGGCCCGGGGCGTAACGGCGCCTTCTCATCGTACACCAGCACCGTGCAGGGTGCCTGCTGCAGCAGCGCGCGGCAGGTGGAACCCAACCGCACACCACCACAGTAGGCAGACAGCCCGGCCTTGCCCAGCACCAGCATATCGGCGGGGCCGACCTGGGCCAGCGTGGCGGCGACAACGCCGCCGCGACGCACCTGCAGTGAATAGCGCAGGCTGCGCCCGGCCGCTGCGGATTCCAGGGCGCGGTTGACCTGCTGCCGCTGCCGCGACAGCGTGGCCTGCATCGCCGTGACCGTCAGCGGCCTGGCCAGCCCGGTACGCGCGCCGACTTCACGGGCGAAGGGAAAGTCCGCCGAACGCAGCAGGTTTTCGTCTTCCACATACAGGGCCACCAGCTCCGCCCGGTGCGCATGCGCGAGCTCTACGGCGGCCCGCAGCGCCGCCAGGCTGTGGCGCGACGCATCCAACATGGCAAGCACGCGGCGCGCCTGCTGTTGCTGCAACGCCTCACTGTTCATCGTCCGCCTCCTCACTCGAGGGCGCGGCGCTATCATCATCCGCCCGCGCCGCCTTGACCGCCGCGGAGAACGCCGCGAGCCGCCGGGTGACGCGCTGCTCCAGCTCGGACGGTGCCAGCCCGGTGAGCAGTGCCAGGGCATCGTCCACATGGTGAATGGCGTAGATGCGGAAGCGCCCGGCCTCGACGGCCGCACGCACCGCCTGCTTCAGCATGAGGTGTTCGACATTGCTCGCTGGCAGCAACACCGCGTGGCCGTCCACCTCGCCCCGCGCGGCGCAGACATCAAAGAAGCCCTCGATCTTCTCGTTCACCCCACCAACGGCCTGCACCTCACCCCGCTGGTTCACCGAACCGGTCACCGCAAAGGCCTGCTTCAACGGCACCTTGCTGATGGCCGACACCAGGGCGCAGATCTCCGCCACCGAGGCACTGTCACCGTCAACACCACCGTAGGACTGCTCGAACGCGAGGCTGGCGGACAGCGACAGCGTGGTGTCCGGCGCGTAGCGGTTCGCCAGGTAGCGGGCGATGATCATCACGCCCTTGGTGTGTATGCGCCCGCCCATGCGCGCCTCCCGCTCGATATCCACCAGCTGGCCGCTGCCGGGCCGCGCGGTGGCCGTGATGCGCGACGGCTGGCCGAACGCGAAGTCACCCAGCGACAGGACCGACAGGCCGTTGACCTGCCCCACGGCCTCACCCTGGGTGGCAATCATGACGATGCCGCGGTGGATCGCCTCGTGACTGCGCTCGCGCAGGCGGCTGGCGCGCCGCAACTGCTGCTCAATCGCCGTTTCCACGTGTTCGCGGCCAATGGTCGTCGCACCCGCCTCCATTGCCCAGTGCTGCGCCTCCCGCAGCAGGTCGCGCAGTTCACGCTGGCGCGCGGTCAGCTTGCGCTGGTCCGAGGCCAGGCGACTGGCGCGCTCGATCACCGCGGCCACACCGCCGCGATCGAGAGGCTGCAGTCCGGCGTCCCGGGCCAGTGTCGCGATCATCCGCGCATACAGCGCCTGGTTGGCGGGATCGCGGTCCAGCGTATCCTCCAGGTCGGCCTGTACCTTGAACAGTTCCAGGAATTCCGGGTCGTGTTCGCAGAGGAGGTAATAGAACAGACGCTCCCCCAACAGCACCACCTTCACATCCAGCGGAATGGGTTCGGGCTCCAGGCTCACGGTGCTGATCAGGCCGTAGGCCTGCTCCAGACTCTCGGTGCGGATCTGCCCCGCCCGCAGCACCCGTTTCAGCGTTTCCCAGGCGCCGGGCTGGGTCAGCAGGCCGCGCACATCGAGCACCAGGTACCCGCCATTGGCCCGGTGCAGTGCGCCGGCACGGATCAGGGAAAAATCCGTCACCAGGGTGCCGTTGTGCACATGATGTTCGGTACGACCCACCAGGTGCTGGTGACTGGGCAGGTCCTGATAGACCACCGGCGCCCCCTTCGCCTCCGCGTTGTCCACCAGCAGATTGACCTGGAACCGGCTGAACACCGCCTCGGGAGACAGCTCCGGATTCTCGGCGAGGAACGCGGCGGCGTGGGACAGCACCGCCTGGCGACAGGCATCCAGGTGCTCCAGCACCGCGGGCTGCTGCCGATAGCGCTCCTCCAGCTCGTTCAGCGGTGCGCCGATGGCGGTCGTCAGCATTTCGGCGTTGAGGGTATCCACCTGCTGGCGCAGCTCCCGGGCCAGCAGGGGCATCTGGCGGATGGCCTGCGTCAGCTTGCGCTGCAGAATCTCCACCGTCGCCTCGATGCGCTCCTTGTCCCCTTTGGGCAGGGCACGAAAATCTTCGGGCGACATCATCGCGTCGCTATCGGCTTTGCCGTCAACCGGCGCGAAAGTGAATCCGTTGGGCGTGGAAACCAGCAGGATGTCCTGCTCACGGGCCTCCCGGCGGATCGCCTCGATGGCATCGCGCTGACGCTCCCCCATGGCCTGGTTCAGGTCCTGCAGGCGGTTCTGGTACTCCTCGCTTTCGAGCAGTGCGGGGATGGCCGCCCGGAGTTCGTCCACCAGTTGCGTGAGGTCGGCCACCAGTTGCCGCCCCATGCCGGCGGGCAGCGCCAGATACCGCGGTGAGGTAGGGTCGTCGAAATTGTAACGGTAGGCCCAGTCACCCGGCGTGTCCTCCGCCGCAGCACGCTGCGCCAGGAACTGCTCCACCAGGTCGTGACGCCCGTGGCCGGGGTCCCCCAGCACATAGAGGTTGAACCCGTCGCTGCGAATGGCGGTGCCGAAACTGAGCGCTTCGCGCGCCCGGTCGTGACCGTACAGGAGGTCCAGGGGCTCCAGGCCTTCCGTGGTGGTGAAATCGAATCCTTCGCCCGAGCAGGCGCGGTAGATCTGTTCCGCGGCCAGTGGTTCCAGCATTGAGCGCCCTCCTTTGCAACAACGGGAAAGCGAATCATAGCAGGCGGCGGGCAAAAAAAACCCGAGGCAGTCGCCCCGGGTTCACATCAACAGGCGGCGCCTAGATGGACATCTCCAGCTTGCGTGACAGCCGGTCTTCCAACTGTTCGTCGAGCTTGCGCGAGATCGCCTCGGCGGATACCGCCAGTTCGCGCTCGACGGCCTCGGCCTGGGCCTGCTCCTCTGCACGCGTGGCCGGTTGCCAGTCTGCGCTCAGCGCCGGTTCGTTCATGGCCAGCAGCATGCGGCCCTCCTGTTCGGCCGTCTGCGCGAAGGCGGTGCTGCCCAGGGCAGCGGTAAGCGCCAGGGTGCCGAGCCTGGCTGTTGCAGCCAACATTTTCATTTCCACTCTCCTCAGATGCCGGCAACGGTTGCAGACCATCTGCCACCTCTCGTCTTGCCGGTTTGTTACCACACTTCACATATGGTAACGCTTTTACTCATTTTAAAGGTGAATGGATCATGAATTGTTTGTCATGATCGCCATCTGAGGGTTGTATATTTCTCAGCACTTTCTAGGACTATGCCTTAAATCTATGTTTTATAGGGTTATTTTAATACCTGACAAAAACAATCGGGAAATTGTGAAAATTACCGTACCGGTATTGTCCAGAGTGTTACCCAGCCATCAGAGCCTCGACAGCAGGCCGCCCATCTTCTGCGCCAGCGGATAATCCCCTGCCGTCCAGCCCAGACGCACCAGCACCAGCGCCTCGTCGGGCAGCACGAGCACCGCCTGCCCCCGGTTACCCAGCATGGCATACGCATCGGGCGGCAGGCCGGGCCAGCGGAGTTCGCTGCCGCCGCCGTTCAGCCACAGCTGGTAACCGTAGCGTGGGTCGTTGAGGCTGTTATTCGGCCGGGTCGCGCGGGCCACCCAGTCCGGCGGCAGAAAGGGGCGACCGTTGACGGCACCCTGGTCCAGCAGGAGTCTGCCAAGCCGCACCCAGTCACGGGCGGTGGCGTAGACGAAGGAACTGGCGACCACAAGCCCGGTGGGATCCACTTCCAGCACCGCGCCCGCCATCCCCAGGGGTTGCAGCACTTCGCGCTGCAGGAAGTCCAGCTGCGCCTGCGGGCCGCCCAGCCGCTCCGCGGCGAAACGCGCCAGCAGGTTGGTGCTGCCCGAGGAGTAGTAGAACTGTTCTCCGGGCGGGTGTTCCGCCGGGCTCGCCAGTGCCACCGCCGAGGCGCTGGGTGCGCGAAACAGCATTCGCGTGGAATCGCTGCCCGGCACGTAGTCCTCTTGCCAGCCCAGCCCGGAGGTCATCTGCAACACCTCGGTCAGGCCAATACGCGCGCGATCATCCTGGGCCCATTCAGGAAACAGCGGCCCCGGGACACCGGCGGGAATGATCTCCAGCGCCTCCATGCGGCCAATCACAATGGCCATCAGGGATTTGCCCATCGACCAGCCCAGCAGGCGGGAACCGGCATCAAAGCCCGGCGCATAGCTCTCGGCAATCAGGGTGTCCCCCTGCAGCACCAGCAGGGCGCGGGTCTGCAACCCCTCGGCGTTATCGGCCCTCAGCACGGCCTGCGTCGCCTGTTGCGCCGGATCCGCGATAGCCACCGCAAGCGGCATGCCGGGTGACGCTGCCCCGGGTGGCACCGACAACCCATCAAGCAGCGCCGCATCGCCAGTATCGAGGGTGCAGCCCAGCCCGGGGCGGTAGGTCGCGGAGGTGGCCGCCAGACCAAACAGGGTGACCCGCACACCGTCGGCCGTGAAGTCCAGCGACAGCCGGCGATTGACCTCTGCGTAACTGGCCAGGTCATCCAGTATGCGCTGGTCGTCGAAGCCGCTGACAAAACGCCCGGAACAGGCCAGCTTGGCACCGAGCCCGGTGGCCAGCGCAAGGGCGTTGCCCAGCTGCCAGAGCGGCGTACCCAGCAACGCGGGGGGCGCCACGAACAACACGGTCAATAGCGGCAGGAAAATCAGCAACACAGGTTTCATCAGCAGTTTCCGTATCAGCGCAGGGCACAGCACCGCCAGCTTACGTCAGAACCTGCTGCGCCAGAAACAGGCTTGACGCCAAGCCGCGCGATCAGTTCTACTCGCTACACCCTGTCACCAAGAGTGTACGCCATGCCCGCCCTGGAAATCCTTGCCCCCGCCGCCCTCCTCGCCAGCTGGTCCCTGGTGATGCTGATCTGGATGGCCGCTACCCGCCTGCCCGCCATGAGCAAATCGGGGCTGGATCTGTCCAAGCCACAGCCGGGTGGCCGCCGCGGCGCCGACCTCGAAGGGGTACTGCCCGACCACGTGAACTGGAAGGCGCACAACTATACGCACCTGCACGAACAGCCCACGGTGTTCTACGCGCTGTGCTGCATTCTGGCGATCACCGGCATCGACAGCAGCCTCGCCGTTCAGCTGGCCTGGGCCTACCTGCTGCTGCGCATCGCGCACAGTATCGTGCAGGTCACCACCAACTACGTGCCGGTGCGCTTCCTGCTGTTCCTGCTGTCCTCGCTGGCACTCGCCGGCCTGGCCGCCATCGCGGTACGCGCCACCCTCTAGGACACCCCGCATGGCTCTCCTCTTCAGGACCCTCCTGGCCGCCCTGCTGTCAGGCAGCATCAGCGCACTCGCGGCCCCCACGTTCCAGCCCGCCCAGGCCCTGCCGCCCGGACACTGGGTGGATCACGGTGATGCACTGTGCGACGTTGCCGCCGCCACAGCGGATTACCTGGCCCGCGGCAACGCCTACGACCCGGCTGCAATTCACGGCGGTACCACGGCGTGGTTGCGGACGCCACCCGAGCGCATCCGCGCCACGCTGGACTTCGTGTGTGCAGTCCAGGCGGAGGATGCGCGCCTGGGGCGCCCATCGCGTCTTGCCGACCCGGCGTTTGTGCAGCAGCACTTCGAACTGCTGCGCTGGCAGCCGGACCGTGCGCGGGCAGCGCAGCTGGCCAGCGGCAAGCCGCTACTGCAGAACCTGCCGGCCGAACGCCTGCTGATGACCAAGTACTACGTGCGCGTGGCGTCGGGCAGCGAGCAGCCATCCCCCGCCACGCCGCACGCGCTCTACGGCCTGCCCCACGATGAGGCACAGCTGACCCTGGACGAGGCGGACGCGCTGGGCAGCGCTATCACCCGCTTCCAGTTCGGCAAGCAGGCCATCGTGGCGCAGGAGACCAACTCGGCAACCGCCAGTGCCATGGCCCAGCGCGCGCCGCCGCTGATCTGGCTGAGCCGGGCCGACCTGGAAGGCGCCCTGCTGCAGGGCACCGCCGTGGTCGAGGGCGCCAACGGCCAGAAACGCTACTTCAACGTCCACCGCAATAACGGCATCGCCTACGACCGCACGCGGAAACCCGAAGAGCAAGAGCGCTATTGGTTCTTCAAGGAAGTACCCGGCGTGCTCGGCTATGGCAAGGACGCCGACTACAAGATTCGCGTGCAGCCCCTGGTGACCGTGGCGGGGGATATTTTCCAGCTCGGCCTCGGACGCCTGGTGCTGCTGCGCACCGCGGAAGCGGGCCAGCCCACGTACCGGCTGAACGTGATGGCGGACACCGGCGGCGCTTTTCATGACAATCTGTACCAGCTCGACTGGCTGAGCGGCTACTACCGCGATTGGGCGGGGTATCATGCGGCAAACCGCCACATTGGCGACTATGCCGACGCCTGGCTGCTGCTGAAACGGGAGTAAGTCGCAAGCCGGCCCGGCCCGCATCACACCACTCGGGAGGTTGTATGGAGTACTGGCTGGCCTGGTTTCACGAAGGTAACGATCAGGTAAAACAGGTTGCCGCGGCGGCGGAAAAAATGGGCTATGCCGGCATTGCGGTGTCGGATCACGTGGCCATTCCCCGCGACTACACCGCTGTGCATCCCTCCGGGCAGCGCCACATCCACGCCCACACTCGCTTTCCCGACCCCATGATCACCATCGCCACCATGGCGGCAGTGACGGAACAACTGCGCTTCATGACCTACGTGTATGTGCTGACCATGCGCGAGCCGTTCAGCGCGGCAAAACAGGCCGCCACGCTTGCCATGCAGACAGACAATCGGTTCGTGTTTGGCGTGGGCGCCGGCTGGTGCGAGGATGAGATTGCCGTGCTCGGCCACGACCCGCGTAACCGCGGCAAGCGCATGGACGCGATGCTGGAGGTGATGCAGGATTTCTGGGAAGACGGCATGGCGGAAGCGGACAACGCCTTCTACCGCTTCCCGCCCACCGGGCAGTTTCCGGTGCCCGGCAAAGTACCGGTATGGATTGGCGGCAAATCCCCTGCGGCCCTGCGCCGCGCAGCGCGCTTCGATGGCTGGATGGGCATGAACTACCCGATGGCGGAGATCCGCGAGCTGCTGGATCGGCTCAACGCCGAGCGCGCGATCGTCGAGGCGGAACGTGGTACAGAGCCCTTCGGCCGCTTTGTGATGCCGCAGACCGAGCCGGACCCCGGCATCTACCACCAGTTGGAGGACTGGGGCATCGACGGCACCATCGCCATGGCCTGGACCGTTGACGACCCGGCCTTCCACCCGCTGGAGGCCAAGCTGGAAGCCATGGAGCAGTTTGCCGACCGTTTCATCAAACCGCGCTGAGCGCCAGGGTGACCGCAATGAACTATGGCAGCGTGGTACGTGATGGCGTGACCTTGCATTACGTTGAGTGTCGCGCCGGGGCGGAGCAACCCTGGGTGATTTTTTGCCACGGTTTCCCGGGGCTCGCCTACAGCTGGCGTCACCAGTTGCCGGCTGTGGCCAGCGCAGGCTTCAACGCCGTGGCCTTCGACCAGCGCGGCTATGGCCGCTCCAGTCGACCCACCGACCCGATGCTGTATGACAGCGAGCACACCGTAGGGGATGTGCTGGGCCTGATGGATCACCTGGGCCTGTCGCGCGCGGTGCTGGTGGGGCACGACTTCGGCGCGGCGCAGGTCTACAACGTGGCCGTGCGTCACCCGGACCGTGTCATGGCGGTGGTCGGCGTCGCCTGCCCCTACGATTTCGACCTCGCCGGACGCGGCGGCGCCGGCGCCAACCCGCCCCCGGGCAGCGCATACCCGCGCGCCTTTGCCCGTCCGGACAAGGCACCGAGCACCTGCTTTGCCGAGGTTGCGGCGCAGCACTTCTACCACATGCACTACTATCAACAGCCGGAGCGGCCGGAGCGCGAGCTGGCGCAGAACCCGCGCCTGTTCCTGACCCGCCTGTTCTGGGCACTGTGCGCCGACGGTCACCTGCTGGACTGGACCCGCTTCTCCACCGAGGGCAACAGCTACCTCGATGTGCTCGCGGACCCCTCGATACCCCTCCCCTGGCCGTGGATGACGGAACAGGACCTGCAGACCTACGTCGACGAATTCACCCACTGCGCGCCGGGGTTGGAGTTCATCGGTGGCATCAACTCCTACCGGGTCGCGGACCGCAACTGGGAGATTGGTCGGGCGTGGGCGGATGCCCGGGTGACGCCGCCGTCGCTGTTCATCGCCGGGAGCGCAGACCCGGTGCTGCAGATGATTGGCGACGATGCGCTCGCCGTACTGGCGCGCTGCTCCAGCGACCTGCGCGGTGTCGAGCTGATACCGGGGGCCGGCCACTTCGTGCAGCAGGAACAGCCCGAGGCATTCAACCGTGCCCTGTTGCGCTTTCTGGATACGCTGCCCGCCAGGCAATAACCGCGCGCTGCGCCGTCAGTCCTGAACGCGTTCCAGGTCACCGGGGAAGGCCGCACCGGCGCGCCAGTAATGCCAGGCCGCCCAGACATTGGCCAGCGAGCAGATCAACAGCGCCCAGCGCAGTGAGTGCACCCCGTAGTCCGCGGCCAGCAGGTCGCTGATCAGCCCGACCACCGACGGGCCCAGCGCCAGCCCGATGATATTGATCACAAACAGCAGAATGGCCGAGGCCACGCTGCGCATGCGCAGGCCCACCAGGGTCTGGGTCTGGGCGAAGGTGGTGGCCTGGTAGAAGTTGCCCAGCATCACCGGCAGCACCATCAACAGCAGCACCGCGCGAATATCATCCAGCACAAACACGAACACCCCGGCGGGCACCGAAATCAGCAGGGCCACCGCGACGATCCACAGATACCAGCGCGCATCGCGGGCGCCGAAGTGGTCTGCGAGCCGCCCGCCCAGCACGATCCCGATACCGCCGGGAATGCCGAATATCAGGCCCAGCCAGGTACCGATCTCACCCGAAGACATGCCGTGGGAGCGCGCCAGGAAAGCGGCGGACCAGGAAATCAGTCCGTAGCCGACAAAGGCGGTGATGCCGCCGCCGAGCGCCATGTGCACAAAGGAGCGGCGCGCCAGCAGGTAGCGAAACACGGTACCGATCGCGGGCTGCTGCCCGGGCGCGGTCACCCGGGTTTCCGACATGCCGCGGTCCGGCTCACGCACGGTGAAGCGAATCACCAGCGCCAGTACAATGCCCGGAATGCCCACCACGAAAAACGCCACACGCCAGCCGAACCACTCGTTCATCCAGCCGCCAACGAAAAACCCGAACAGGATGCCGATCGGAATCCCCAGCGAATAAATACCCAGTGCCGTGGCCCGCTCATTGGCGGGGTAGTAATCCGCCAGCATGGAATGCGCAGGCGGCGAGCACCCGGCCTCCCCGACCCCGACGCCAATGCGATAGACCAGCAGTTGCCAGTAATTCTGCGCCAGGCCCTGGGCCGCGGTGAACACGCTCCAGATACCCACCGCGGCGGCAATCAGGTTGCGGCGGTTGGCGCGGTCCGCGTAGCGGGCTATGGGAATACCCATGAGGGTATAGAACACCGCGAACCCAAGGCCCGTGAGCAGGCCCATGGCGGTATCGCTGACGCCCAGTTCCAGGCGGATGGGCTCCACCAGTATCCCGAGAATCTGGCGGTCAATGAAATTGAAAGTGTAGGCGATGACCAGGATGGTCAGCACGTAGCGTCGCGTACCCGCTGAAAACAGCGAGGACGCAACGCCGGTAGCGGGCGGTGCTTCAGCCACGTCGGGGCTCCTTTTCTTATTGTCCGACAGACTATGTGTCTATCGCCCGGGGTGCAAGCGGTGAGGTGACTGCCCGCGCCCGCGCCGCCCTATTTGGGTGTCAACGTGATATCGATGTTGCCGCTGATACTGAGTTTCATTCCCGCAGCCTCGGCGGCCTCGACCAGTGCCGCGAGGTCGGCCTTGGTCTGGCGCAGTTCGTTGATGCGCTTGACGCCGGCGGCATCGGTCTCACCGAACCGTTCACGCCGGCTCCAGTTATTGCGCTGGTGAAAACTGATCTTGTCCTCAATCAGCGTCATCAACAGTTGATTGGCCTCGTCCGGGTAGAACACGCCGCTGATCAATCGGAACCGTTGAGCATCCAACTCGTCTGTCATGCTGAAGTCCTTACAGGTATTTGTCGGTGACCGCGCCTTCCGATGCGGAGGCCACGGTTTTCGCGAACTTGGCCAGCAGGCCGCGGGTGTAGCGCGGTGCCGGCGGCTGCCAGCGCGCGAGTCGCGCGGCGATTTCTTCCGCGCACAGGGTAACGTCGATCCGCGCCGCTTCCGCATCGATGACAATCTCATCGCCATCCTCGACGATCGCCAGCGGCCCCCCTTCACTCGCCTCCGGCGTGATGTGCCCCACCACAAAGCCGTGACTACCACCGGAGAAGCGACCGTCGGTGATCAGCGCCACATCGGCGCCGAGACCCTTGCCCATCAGGGCCGATGTGGGGCTCAGCATCTCCCGCATGCCAGGGCCGCCGCGGGGCCCTTCGTAGCGAATCACCACCACATCACCCTTCACCACGCGGCCGTCGAGAATGGCCTGCAGGGATTCCTCTTCCGAGTGGAACACGCGCGCCCTGCCCTGGAAGCGCAGGCCTTCCTTGCCGGTAATCTTCGCCACCGAACCCTCCGGGGCAAGGTTGCCGCGCAGGATCATCAGGTGGCTGTCGCGCTTGATGGGGTTGTCGAAGGCGCGGATGATGTCCTGCGACTCGGGGTACGGTGCCACGTCTGCCAGATTCTCGGCGAGGGTTTTACCCGTGACCGTGAGGCAGTCGCCGTGCAGCAAACCCCGATCCAGCAGCATTTTCATCAGCGGCTGGATGCCGCCAATGGCAATCAGCTCCGACATCATGTACTTGCCGCTGGGACGCAGGTCCGCCAGCACCGGGACTTTTGCGCCGACGCGGACAAAATCATCCAGCGTCAGCTCCACCTGTACTGCGTGGGCCATGGCCAGCAGGTGCAGCACGGCGTTGGTGGAGCCACCGAGGGCAATGACCGTGGCGATGGCATTTTCGAACGCCTCCCGGGTCATGATGTCGGAGGGCTTGATGTCGCGCTCCAGAAGCGCGAGTACCGCTGCCCCCGCCTGCCGGCAGTCCTCCGCCTTGGAGCGGGACACCGCCTCCTGTGCGGAGCTGTTGGGCAGGCTCATGCCCAGGGCCTCGATTGCCGACGCCATGGTGTTTGCCGTGTACATACCGCCACAGGAGCCGGGGCCCGGGATGGCGGTCTCCTCAATCTGCTTCACCTGCAGCAGGTTCAGGTCACCCCGCGCGTGCTGTCCCACCGCCTCGAACACCGAAATAATGTCGGTGTGGTTGGCGCCGGGCTGGATGGTGCCGCCGTAGACAAACACCGCGGGACGGTTGAGCCGCGCAATGCCGATCATGCAGCCCGGCATGTTCTTGTCACAGCCCCCCACAGCCACCAGGCCGTCAAAGCCCTGGCAGCCGGCCACGGCTTCGATGGAGTCCGCAATGATCTCCCGCGACACCAGCGAGTACTTCATGCCCTCGGTGCCATTGGCAATGCCGTCGGAAATGGTGATGGTATTGAACACCACACCCTTGCCGCCGGCCTCATCGGCACCCGCACAGGCCTCGTCTGCCAGCGCGTTGATGTGCATGTTGCAGGGGGTGACCATGCTCCAGGTGGATGCGATGCCGATTTGCGGCTTGTGGAAATCCTCGTCGGTGAAGCCCACCGCGCGCAGCATGGCGCGGGCCGGGGCTTTCTCGATGCCATCCACAACAAGGGACGAGTGGCTGCGTTTGTCTTTCACGGTGATGCTGTCCTCCGGTTTTGCTGGTTGAGTATACGCTGCGGGCACTGAACTGGCTTGGCACACCGGGCGCAGCACACCGGCGCCGACTGAGGCGCCACTGCCGAGCCGGTCATCAGGGGTTGCACCAGCCGCAATGCTGCGGGTCAGCGGTTTCCTGTGGCGGGGGCTCACGCTGCTCGTGCCGGCAGACGCTGCAGCGGCGTATGACAGTGAGCGGCAGCGAGGTCGGCGCGGCGCACTCGGCACAGGGCAACCCCGGTTCGAAACGGTCTGCCCAGAAGTCCAGGGCGGCACAGGCGGGGCACAGCGTTCGCAGGCGCCGGGCGAGCTGCTCGGCCGCCTGACGGATATAGGCCTGGCGCTCAGGGCAATGCATGGCCCTGAGATCCGGCTCAATCAACAGCCTGTCCAGATCGCCGCCCGCCCTTTGCGGCGACACCGTATCACGCAGGGCCTGCAATACAGCCGCCGCGCCGCGCAACCCCTTGCTCACGCCCCCCGGATGGCGAACGATCCAGCCCTGCTCGTCACCGTGGGCTGCCAACTGTTGCGCAAGCCGCTGCTCGGAGACCCAGGTGACAGGCGCGACCCGCACCGGGCCCGCGGCCCGCGCCACAATTTCCTGGCCGGATTGACGGTCCCAGAGCACCAGGAGCTCTTCGTCCCAGTTCACCAGGCCCGCCATGGGGCCGCCGCCGAAGCTGCCCTCACTGCCCAGGCCCAGGTCGAGGCCGGTGATTTCACAGGCCAGCCGGGCCTTGTGCCGCGCGCAGTCCAGGGGGCTCAGGCTGCGCTCAACTTCACCGGAAAAGGTGCCCAGCTGGTCGGTGTCGAAGGCATCGGTGACCGTCAGCACAAAGCCCAACGCCGCCAGCGGTGGCGCCACCAGGTCGCCTTTGGCGTGGCGGGTGAGCAGGGCAATCGGGCGGTCGGCGAGTGCGCGCATATCATCCATCATTCCAGAACAGACCGTATAGTATCCCAGGCAGGCAGCTGCGACCGCGCCATACTGCGGTCATGACTGGATTTTGTATAACAGTTACTTTCGATAATATCGTTCTTTTTTCGAGAACTTTTTATGCGCCAGCTGAACTTTCACCACCTGTACTACTTCTGGGTGGTCGCCAAGGAGGGCCACCTGACGCGAGCGGCGCAGCAATTGCACGTATCACAGTCCGCCCTGTCGTCACAGATCAAGCAGCTGCAGGAACAGCTCGGCCACGAGTTGTTCAGCCGCGATGGTCGCTCCCTGCGCCTGACGGAAGTGGGCCATCTGGTGCTGGAGTACGCCGAGAGCATTTTCAACCTGGGCAGCGAACTGCTGGCCCTCACCGAGAGCGGCGAATTGCAGCGCCTGCAGCGGCTGCGCATCGGGTCAGTGGCCACCCTGTCGCGCAACTTCCAGGAGAACTTCCTGCGGCCGGTGATTGGCGAGGCGAAGATCAAGCTGGTCATCCGTTCAGCCAGCCTGGAGGAATTGCTGGAGCAGCTGCGCGTGCACAGACTGGACCTGATCCTCTCCAACCGCGCCGTGGCCGCAGACACCTCCACACCCTGGCGCTGCCAGCAGATTGCCGAACAGAGTGTGTGCATTGTCGGCCCACCGGGCAAAGCGGCGAAAACCTTCCGCTTCCCGCAGAATCTCGGCACCCTGCCACTGCTGTTGCCCGGCCCCAACAGCGAGATCCGCAACCAGTTCGACCTGCTCTGCGAACAGCACGGGGTTGAGGTGGACCCCTACGCCGAGGTGGAGGACATGGCCATGCTGCGCCTGCTGGCCCGCGACTCCGGCGGGCTCGCCGTGGTACCGGAGGTGGTGGTGCAGGATGAACTGGAGTCCGGCAGGCTGCAGCGCTACTGCGTGCTGGACACGGTTGTCGAGCGCTTCTACGCCATCACCGCGAAACGCCATTTCGAGCTGGTGGCGCTGAAAACCCTGCTGGAACGCTACCAGAACAGCCCCCCGGAAACACCACGGCGGGACAAGGCCCGCAAGCGGACACGCTGAGCCACGTGGCTGGGCACGGCGATACGGGCACGGCACCCGCGGTGGTCTGGTTCAAACGCGACCTGCGCCTGAGCGACCACGCACCCCTCTGCGAAGCGATCGCCAGCGGCCGGCCGCTGCTGCTGATCTACTGCTTCGAGCCCTCCCTGCTTGCGGACCCGCACTACGCCACGCGCCACTGGCGCTTTGTCACCCAGTCACTGCGGGACATGAACCGGCGCCTGAAACCCCTGGGCACCCGCGTTCATGTCTTTCTCAGCGAAATGCTGCCGCTGTTGCAGGCCCTGCAGCAGGACGTGGGCCTCGGCTCGCTGCACAGCCACGAAGAAACCGGCCTGGCCATCACCTATGACAGGGATCGCGCCGTGGCCGATTTCTGCAGGGCGGCAGGCGTACCCTGGCTGGAGTCGCCGAGTAACGGTGTGCAGCGCGGGCGGCGCAACCGGCAGGGCTGGGCCGCCGCCTGGCAACAAAGCATGCAACAGCCGCTCGCGACGCCGCCGCTGCAGAGCGCGCGCCCCGCCCTGCTGCGCGCGGGTGGACGTAGCGAAGCCCTGCGCGCACGCGGGCGCGTCGACCCCGCCTGGCTTGCCGACGAGTCGGCGTTCCAGCGCGGCGGTGAAAGCGAAGCCCAGGGCTGGTTGCAGAGTTTTCTCTCACAGCGCCACACGCGTTACGCCTCCAGCCTGTCCAGCCCCGTTGCCAGCCGCGACCACTGCTCACGGCTCTCGCCCTACCTCGCCTGGGGCAACCTGAGCATGCGCCAGCTCTGGCAGGCGCTACAGCAGGCGCGCGCCCGCGGTGGCCCACAGCGGTCGCTGGCGGCCTTCGAGTCACGGCTCTACTGGCACTGCCATTTCATCCAGAAATTCGAGATGGAATGCGAGATGCAGTTTCGCGACCTGAACCGCGGCTACGCCCGGCTCGAGCGCCCACGCAACCAGGCACATGTCGACGCCTGGGCAGCGGGCGCAACCGGCTTTCCCGCCGTGGATGCCGCCATGCGCTGCCTGCACGCAACCGGTTACCTGAACTTTCGCTGGCGCGCCATGCTGGTGAGTTTTCTCACCCACCACCTGTGGCAGGACTGGCGGCTGGGTACCACGCACCTCGCCCGCCTGTTTCTGGACTTCGAGCCCGGCATTCACTACCCGCAGTTCCAGATGCAGGCGGGTGTCACGGGCATGAATACCGTGCGCATCTACAACCCGGTCAAGCAATCCATGGAGCACGATGCCGACGGACAGTTCCTGCGCCAGTGGCTGCCCGAGTTGCGTGCGCTGCAGGCACCGCTGATTCACCGGCCCTGGGCGATCGCGCCGATGGAATCGGCCTGGCTGGGGCTGGACCTTGACTACCCGGCACCCATCGTCGACCTGCAGGCTGCCCACCGGCGGGCACGGGAGCAGCTCTGGGCCCTGCGCGATGACCCGCTGGTGATGCAGGAGGCGGAGCGGATACTGGGGCGGCACATCGAGCGCGGCAAAGGCCGGCACGCTCGACGCCGCTAGCGGTCGCCGGAGGGCTCGAGAACGGGCACCAGAATCTCATTGCGCCGCATGAACCACGGCATGAACGGCGGGTCGTAGCGGGCCCAAACCGGCTCACCCACCACCGTCAGGGACTGCTCGGCAATCCATGCGGCCAGTTTTTCCCGGTGCTGCTGGTAGCGCTCTTTCGACCAGAAGCCTGAATAGCGCACCGCGGCCATGAACTGCGCGGGCACCTGGCGCAGGGTAACGGCCGGATCATCCGGCTGCGGAAGCGTCTCCAGGGAGTAGGACGCGGGCATCATGAAACTCACCACCCAGCGGCCATCCACCCGCTGCTGCCCGACCGGCGAGGTCATGTCGATCTTCTCGCTGCCCGCCTGCTGGCCGACGGGTGATGTCATGTCGAGGCTTTCACGCGATGTGTTGCTGCCCGATATATAGTCAAACAGCCGGCGAAAGGCCTTGCTGCCCGCGCCCTCAAAATCGCCCTCGACGACGGTTTCGGCCAGAATATGCGGCGCATAGTGGCGCAGCTCAAAGGGCTCATCCGCCTGCACAACGGCGTATTCCGCTTCTTCAACGGCCATAGCATTCCCCATCCCCGCCAGCGTAAGGAACGCGCCCACAGCGAACGGCCTGCACATGCGCTTCAGTGAGCGCAGGGTGATTCTCCCAACCCCTGCAGGGGTGACAGTGTAGAGTGGGGGCAAGGCCATTGGCATGGATACGCGCTCCGAAAATGCGTAAGGTAAAGGGCCCTTCGGCCGCGATACCCTGATAAGTCTGTCGGCCGGTATGGGCATGGGTCGCTCCCTGCAGGCACGGCCGCGGCGAGTGGAAACTCTGGACTGACTGGGGGGAGATTGCAATGTCGAGCGACTGGCAACGGCTGGGCGGCCTCATCGGCACACTCTTCATGGCGCAGGTGGCGTTCGCCGCCAATAACGACAACGCAAACTGCGCCGCGCTGCAACCGGCGCTGGCTGCCACCGCAGGCGTCACCCTCACGGAAACGCCCCAACTGATGCCCGCGGGCGACCTGCCAGCGTTCTGCAGGGTGCGCGGCCAGGCCGCCGGTAAAGTGGGCTTCGAAATGCGCCTGCCACCTCGCGCAGACTGGAACGGTAAATTCGTGCTCGCCGGCTGCGGCGGTTTCTGCGGCCAGTTGCTGCCCGACAAGCCGGGCTATTCCAACAGCATCAACGAAGCCCTGAAGCAGGGCTATGCCGCCATGGCCCACGACAGCGGCCACCAGGCCCCGACCTCGGACACCGACTGGGCGCGCAGTGGCGATGACCAGGCCGTTGCGCTGTGGGCCGAGGCCGTGTTGCCGACGCTGGCCACCCTGAGCACCGAGGTGATTCAGGCCTACTATGCGCAGGCCCCGAAACGGCGCTACTTCTCCGGCTGTTCCAACGGGGGCCGGCTGGGCCTGGTAGCAGCGCAGCGCTATCCCGAGCTGTTTGACGGCATCGCCGCGGGCGGCCCGATTCTGGACCTGTCCGGCAATGCCGGTGTGCAGGGCGCGTGGATGATCCAGCAGGCCTGGACCCCCGATGGTGAGCCCCGGTTCACCCCCGCACACATCGATCGCCTGGCCACCCATGTACGCGAGGCCTGCGATGCGCTGGACGGCCTGGAAGACGGGCTGATCGCCACACCGGAGCGATGCCATCCCGACCTCAGCGCGCTGCGCTGCACAGCCAATACCGACAGCGGCTGCCTGAGCGCGGAGCAGTTGCAACAAGTTGCCGCGCTGTATCGCGGCGCGCACGACGGCGATACGCAGCTGTTTCCCGGCCTGCCGCCGGGCTCCGAGCACCTGTGGCCGTTCTGGATTACCGGCCGTGACGGCCAACCCGCCTGGGGCAGAGACGCCTCCCAGGGTTTCCTCGACATCTACCGCAATGTGCCCGCAGGCCAGCACGTGAACCCGGCGAGCATTGACGTGGTGGCGGAAGCGGCGGCCATGGCGGCCTCGCCACTGGCACAGCGCGCCAATGCCACCAACGTGGATCTCTCTGGACTACGCGCCGCAGGCACGCGGCTGCTCATCTGGCACGGCTGGGCAGACCCGCTGATTCTGCCGCAGCGCACCATCCGCTATTTCAACGACGCGGCCGCGGAAAACGGCGGCGCCGAGGCGCTGGCTGACCACGCCCGCCTGTTCATGGTGCCGGGCCACGGGCATTGCTGGGAAGCGCCCGGCCTCGCACCGGACCTGTTCGACCCGCTGCAGGCCCTGGATGCCTGGGTAGAGCAGGCTGAGCCACCCGCACAGATTGTGGCCCGCGACACGCTGGACCCTGCGGC
This sequence comes from uncultured Haliea sp., assembly GCF_963973825.1. NCBI lineage: Bacteria > Pseudomonadati > Pseudomonadota > Gammaproteobacteria > Cellvibrionales > Halieaceae > Haliea > uncultured Haliea sp. The sequence goes on along the minus strand of NZ_CAXBAE010000012.1, from coordinate 10,668 downwards.
GGCCACGGCAACGGCGCTGCTGTGCCCCTATCCCCTGCGCGCCATCCATGACGGGCACGGGCCGCTGGATGATGCCGCAAGCTACCGCTGCGGCGAGTAACGAATACGCGCACTCCATCGCAGTGACTGGCCAACCCGCAAGGCGGATTTGCACGTGGCTATGGGCGCGTGTTTTCCGTAGAGTGAAGCGCATAGGGCGCGGGACGGCGCACACCGATGCCGCCCCACCCTCATCAAGGAGGTTGTTATGGGTGTAGAAGTAGGTGGCCTGCTCGGGCTGATCTGGCTGGTGATTGTTATCTGGGCCGTGATCAAGGTGGCGAAAAGCTCTGCCGGAGGCCTGGCGAAAGTGCTGTGGATTCTGCTGCTGTTACTGGCGCCCCTGGTGGGGCTGATTATCTGGGCGCTGATGGGGCCGAAGGGTTAGCGATCACCGTCTGCGTATTGGCCAGCATTTCGGCCCACACCGGCCAGAGGTGCTGGGCATACCAGGGGCTCACATCCACCGGCGGTGGCAGCCCACCGGACAGCCAGTCCCGCAGCCGTGACACCAGCGCGCCCACATCCCCCGGCGGGTAACGGCAGGCCGTTGGGTACTGTTCCGGATAACACAGCGCATCGGGCACCAGCGGCCTGGCGCCCGCACTCGCCGCCTCCAGCATCGCCAGCCCCTGGAACTCGTGGCGGGCCGTGCTCACCGCAATGGCCGCCTTACCGAGCAGCGCACGGTACGCATCCGCAGGCAGCTGACCATCCGCAACAATCCGTTCCGGCAGGGCCTCGCGCAAGCGCGCCAACGCCGGCGGCACCCGCGAAGGGCGCTTGCCGAGCAAGGCGAGCCGGAATGCCACACCCTGCCCTGCCAGGGCAATCATCGCCTCGGTGAACAGCTCCGGCGCCTTGTCGTGTTCCCAGCGGTGATTCCAGAGAATCAACTGTCCGTCGCGCTCCGCCGCCGGCGGCACCGGGTCTACGGGTACCGGGCACACACCACTCTTCTGCGCCAGCTGGTCGGCAATGCCGGCAGGTACCGCATCAGGCATCTGCTCCAGTAGCTGCTGCACGCCGTGCAGGTAACTGTCGCGATTGAAGGCGGAGTTGAACACCAGCCGGCTGGCCGCCAGACCGCCATACAACTGCACCATCTGCGGCTCAAGCCAGTGGCGCTGGCGGCTGCTGAGCGGGTAGGCAAACTGGTTTTCGTGGAAGTAATAAAGCGTGGGCACCGCCGCCAGACGCGGGTGCAGGCCCTTGAGGGTGGCGAGGTCCACCATCGAGGTGGCCAAAATCAGGTCCGGCTGTTGCGGTGGCAGGGCCGCCAGCCAGGACAGCGGATTGCCGCGAATACGCCAGGCGAAGTGCCGACCCGGCAGCTCCAGCCGCTGCCAATTGAACTGTGGCTGCGAGCCCAGCAGCCAGTCTGCCCAGGCAGCGTGGCTGTCGGCACGGTAGGCGGAGAGTAACCACGCACAGGGCGACGAGCCCGAGACGGCGGAATATGACGATCGATGCATGGCCATGATGTATCACACCCGCAGGAGACTTGTCATGCTTTGCAAACGGCAGCTTACCGCCCCACACACCCCATTCATCGCAAAAACCTTGCAGCAGAACTCCGCCCCGTAGACAGTACACGTTTGACCATCGGCCGGGGGACACACCGTGTATCGACTTTTTGCCAAAATACTGGCGGGGCTCATTGCCACCGTGGTGCTGGCCGTGGGCGCGCTGGCACTGGTCGTCAGCTACAACGCCGCCTGCGAGCCACCGCCCCCAGCGGCAGACGGCGCTTCAAGCTTCACGGCTGTCATGCAGCGTTGCTACGGCGATGCGGACATCATCACCGTGGAGACCGTGGCGAAGCCCGAGCTGGCAGAGAGCGACGTGCTGGTGCGGGTGCATGCCGCCTCGGTCAACCCCCTCGACAAGCACTTCCTGCATGGCACACCCTACCTGCTGCGCCTGGTCAACGGCCTGAATGCGCCGCAGTCGCCACGCATGGGCGCAGACTTCGCTGGCGTGGTGGAAGCCGTCGGCTCGGGTGTGACACGGTTCGAGCCGGGCGATGCCGTGTTCGGTGTGGCCAACGGCGCCTTCGCCGAGTATGTGGTGCGCAGCGAAACCGGTGGCATGGCCCTGAAACCGGCCAACCTCAGCTTCGAGCAGGCCGCCGCGCTGCCCGTGGCGGCGATCACTGCCCTGCAGGCGCTGCGCGACAAGGCGCAGGTGCAGCCCGGCCAACACGTGCTGATCAACGGCGCGTCCGGCGGCGTGGGCAGCTATGCCGTGCAACTGGCCAAGGCCATGGGCGCCACCGTGACGGCGGTGTGCAGCGGCCGCAATGCGGAGCTCGTGCGCGCGCTGGGTGCAGACCGGGTAATCGACTACACGCAGCAGAACTACACCGAAGGCGACACCCGCTACCACGCCATTATCGATATGGTCGGCAACCATGCCATCTCGGACATACTGGGTGTCACCGAGCCGGATGGCGTGCTGGTGCTGGTCGGCTCCATGAAGATAGACCCCTGGTGGGGCCCGCTGGCGCGGCCGTTACACGCCGTGGTGCGCTCGCCCTTTGTTTCCCAGCGGCTGGAGTCACTATTGGCAATGACCACCGCTGAGGACCTAAGGGCTCTGGCCCGCTATGCGGACGCCGGGCAACTCACGCCCGTGATCGATCAACGGTTCACCCTGGCGGAAGTGCCCGAGGCGATCCGCTACCTGGAACGGGGCCGCACGCGCGGGAAGGTGGTGGTGAGTGTGGTGCCCTAGCGCCGCTTTCAGCTCTGGTGCGAAAAATACGGGTCCAGCTCCATGCCCTCCGGGGGATTGAAGTACGTCCGTATGTGGCACACTTTGCCAGCGTCGTCCACGGTGTAAATCTCGATGCCTTCCACCACCACCGGCTTGCCATTGACGGTGCCGGTGGAGCGCACCACCAGCGCCGCCTGATCCAGGCAGACCTGCTTGAGCAGGCACTCCAGCGTCCAGACGTCGCCATTCTTGAAGCTGTTTTCCCAGCTCTGCTGCACCGCCAGCGGGCCTTCTTTGAGCAGGCCGCCGTAGGGGTCTTCAAACACGATGTCCTCAGAAAAATTCGCTGACCAGCGCGCCTGATCCTGTGCGTTCCAGGCGTCAAAATGTTCGTTGATGGCGTGGTCGATCTGTTCTTTGGTGGGCATGGGGTGGCTCCTAGGTGCATTTTTTTCGTGGCCGCGAACCGCGCTGCATTACTGTACTACTACCGCGATGCGATGCGGTACCGTGGGGCAGCCCTGAGCACCTACCGCCCAAACGTCCACTCCGTCAACTGCTGATCCGCCTTCAGGCGCGCCCGCTGGTGCAGCATGGCCTGATAGATGGCCGTAGGATTAGGCTGCTCGACCAGGGTGGGCAGGGACACGCTGGCCTCCAGCAGAAAACGCTCCCGGTGGGGCGACCCCAGCCAGGCGTGGTTCCACCAATCCAGAATGCGCTCATGTGCCGAAGACAGCGCCTGCGCGGAGGGCAGCTTGTCGCCCTTGGCCAGGTTGATGTCGCGGCGGGCCGGCAACAGGTTCCACAGGTCGTTGTTGAACCAGCGCGACCAGGGAAAGCAGTGGTCGATGTGCAGCCTGTTCGCCTCACGCACATGGCGGGCGCTCCACACGCAGGGAACGTCCACACCCTGCTGGCGCAGGTCCAGCACGCGACCGGCGGCGAGGCTGGTATCGCGCCTCCCCTCCTCCCAGGCAAAGACCTGCTGGTCGCCGGCGCGAGGGTCACTCACATTCCACTGACTGTGCAGGGCCGCCCACTCGCGCAGGATGGCGGGCTCCAGCCAGCAGGCGTACTGCCCCAGGGTCTGCCAGATCGCGGCGGGAATACGGAACACGCCGAACCGCGCCAGGTACTCCGGGGAAACCACCAGCGGTTGTGGCTGGAAACGAAACCCGCGCCGTTCGAATTCAAATACGGGGTCAGCCCGACCGGGCCACGAAATATAGTGCGCGGGCATTTTAGTGATATTGGCGCAGGCATCGCGGATGGCCTGGGTGACGATGGCGGCTTGGTCGGCCGCCAAATGGCCGCCCACCCGCAGGTCGTAGGGAGATACCTGCGCCAGCCTCCAGAAGGCATCCTTCGCGAAACCATAACCCTGCCCTGACTCGGGCCGTTCGCGCAGCTGGTGATTGATCAGCAGCGGCTTGTACTGCTTCAGCCAATAGAGGCCGACGATCCCAAGGGGAATGTCTACCCAGCCATCCGAGCGCCGCATGACCACGCCCGGAGCACTCTCGGCAATCCGGGTGAGCACCCGCAGCAGCCCCAGCTTGTAGGACGCCGACTTGTTGTCGTTGACGATGATGTGGCGCAGCAGCGGCAAACTGCCCGTGCCATCATCCGGGATGGTGAACACCACCGTTTCCCACTCCACGTGGGCGCGGGTCTGGTCCGGCTGCCGCACGGGGTCCTTCATCACCACCGCCCGGCGCTGGGCGAAGACCGCGAGCTCGGCGGCGGAGACCGGATGAAAACCGCGCTCCCGGTTCTCCTGCTCATCGCTGCCATGGCGCAAGGTGATCACCAGCGTTCCGCCGGGCTTCAGCAACTCCGTTAGGATACGGAAGGCCCGCTCGCGCTGGCCCGGCGCCACATGCATCCAGACGGCACTAAGCAGCACCAGGTCGAAACGGTGGCCGAGGGCGCGCAGGCGGGCGAGTTCGGGCAGGGAGTCGTCAAGCCAGGTGACGTTGGGGTGGGATTTGGGTATTGCCAGCTCACGCATGCCCTGGCTGGGCTCGACGGCGATGACGTCCCAACCCTTTTCGGCTAGCCAATTGGCGTCGCGGCCGGAGCCGGCGCCTATGTCGCAGGCGAAGCCGGGGGACTCCGGTAAGTTACCTTTTGCCCACCCACCGTGCACCATTTCGGAGGATAGTGCCTGGTACTGCTCAGATAGCGCTTTGGCACGAGCACTATAATAGTTTGGGGGTTTGGTGTTCATCACAAGCGCTACGCAGGACGGGCATGTTCGAACAAGTGAGCAGGCATAGGGTACTCGAGTTCCCAGACCATCGAGATCGGCCTGTCACCTTCGTAGGAGAGCAGCTCACTCACGGGCCCCAAAAACACAAAGGGAGACGTTTCCCGTCCTACCCGCTTCTTGAGGCGCGCGAAAAACAATACGGCATAGCCTCTCTCCTTGAAATGGATATAGCCCTTGCCCCGCTCGCTGTCCTGAGACGTTCCTGACTGGCTTTGCCAATGGAGCTTGGTTCGACTAATCGGGTAATCCTCGTACCGAGTTGTCGGAGAGAAATCCTTCTCTTCCTTCTGAAATGTAACTAGGTTGACGTAGAACTTGTTCTCCCGGGAGTGGAAAGCACCGACGCCGGTAGAGCCCGAGGCGTCTATCGTGGCCAAATCCAGAAGGGACTTGATTTCTGCCGAACCGTATTCCGCGTGAAGCCTGAGGCGATGGCCAGAGGGCAGTTGAACTTCAGGCATGACGGTACTTGCTCTTGAAAGCTGCCAATCCGCGATCTCAGCCGCATCACTCACCAGGGTGGGATTCGCGCTCCATTTGCCAATGGACTCATTCACCGAAGCAACGCCAACCTCGGTGCCCGTTCTTCCCCAGAGAAGATAGTGCAGGGCTACCCCTACCCTCGCATCATCAATACCTGTTCCGGCCTCTCGATGTTGCATTTTTGAAATTGCTTGCAGGAGAACCGGGTCTGTCCGTAGCGCAATTCTGGATAGCGCTTTTCTACCCACTGATATATCGGCATCAGATGGCCGCGACTCGCGAAACGCTACCGCCTTCCACTCAGACCAGGTCTTCTTCCTCAAAACTTCGGCGGCCTGCAAGCCGGTCTCTTCGATAAACGATCCAAACCGCAAGGGTTGATCTGACTCAGATTCCCAGGTACGAATCGTCTCTGGAATAAAACTGTTCAGGTCATCCAGAACCGCTCTGATTTTTCTCAGGACCTCATCTCTGGCAACTCGCTCCAGTTGGATATTGCATCCTGCTGGCAAACTCGGGAAGTCTTGCTCCACCTCTTTGTCCAGCCGCATACGACCGTCAGTGAGCAGCGCGGAAAACTTCCTATCCAACCGGTACCGTCTGTGAGTCTGACCTACAAAATCGAGAACGGTCAGGCAATCCTTACCGGGGGCATGACGAAGACCGCGTCCTAGCTGTTGCAGAAATACGGTGAGGCTCTCGGTAGGCCGAAGAAACATGACGAGGTTGATGTCCGGAATGTCAACCCCTTCGCTCAACACATCAACCGTAAACAGGAAAACTGTGGTTCCCTGCCTAAAATCACACAATCGCTGTTGTCGAACATCGGAGGGGGTGTCTCCGAGAAGGACTTCAGACGGTATCCCAGCGGCGCGAAAACTTTGCGCCATATATTTCGCATGGACCACACCCGCACAAAAGCCAATGCCTTTGGTGTCTGACAGGTCGGGTTGGTAATTTGCAAGCGCCTTCAGAATCAGATCAAGCCGCTGCCGCGCACGGAAATCATCTCCCGTGTAGACCGCTTCCAACTCAGTAGAGTTGTATTTCCCATTGCTCCAGAACCGCTCTTCGCTGAGGTCTACAGTGTCGGTTACGCCAAAATAATGGAAGGGACATAGCAGCCGCTCTTCCAACGCCTCAGGGAGCCTGATCTCTGCAGCATAGCGCCCACCAAAGTCGGACAGGATCGAGCTTCCGTCCATTCGCTCGGGTGTGGCTGTTAGACCCAACAGTAACTCGGGACGCAAGCTGTTGATGATGGGGCGGTAGCTACCCGCAGGCAGGTGATGCGCTTCGTCGATCACTACGAATTTGAAATGGTTGTCGCCAAGGGATTGCCAAGACTGCCTCGCAGTCAGACTCTGCACAGACGCGAATACATGCTTCCATTCAAGTGGCGACTGGCCGTCTACAAGAAGTTCGCCAAAATTGGCGTCACGAAGTACTGTTCGGAAACAACTCTGCGCCTGCTGGAGAATCTCTTTGCGGTGTGCGACGAACAACAAATTGGGTAGCCCACCAGACGCCTCCGCGAAACGGCGATAATCAAGCGCCGAGATTACCGTCTTACCGGTTCCCGTTGCAGCAACGACAAGGTTTCGATTCTCTCCATTCGCCCTTGCGGCGGACAGGGCCTCCAACACCCTTTCCTGAAAGGGTCTGGCAGTGATGTCAGCAAAGAACACCGGAATGCTTGCATCTCTCGCCCGAGCACGACCGATAGCCGTTCTAAACCTGGCAAAATCGTCTTTGAGAAACGGCTCAAACTCTGGGCTGTCCCAATAACTTGCAAATTCTGCTGAAAAACGCTCCAGAACGTGCTTCATATCCTGCTCTGTGACCTTCACCGTCCACTCTAAACCACTGGTCATGGCCGCATGGGACATGTTTGCAGAGCCGATGTAAGCCGTCGAGAAACCGGTGTCCCTGATGAACTGGTAAGCTTTGGCGTGTAGACGCGTGCCGCCTGTGTCGTATGATAGACGAACTTCTATATTGGGCTGGGATGCCAGCCACTCGAGTGCTTCCGGATCGCTAGCACCCATGTAGCTGGTGGAAATAATCCTGACCCGAACTCCCGAACCTACCAACGACTCAAATGCGGGTCGCAGTAATCTCAGTCCGGACCATTTTATAAATGAAACCAGGATATCGACCCGATCCGCGGTCGCCATCTCCGCACGCAACTCATGCTCCAGTGGCGGATCCCCGCGTTGTCCAGTGAGCAAAATGCTAGTAGAAAGCGGCGTCGTAGGTCGAACACTTCTCCGGGTGCCGCTCTGTACTTCTAGCAAGAGTTGCTCTTTCCTTGCGAGGATCTTCCGCTTGATCAGGTATTGCAGCCCATCGGTCTCTGACACCAGCTGAACAATTCGATTGACGAGCGCGCGCCTTCCACCAGGCTTCTCCTTCCGCAGTGCTTGTTCAAGGACATCAAATAGAAAACGAGAATAGGTATAAGGTTGCGACTCATCGTCGATTGACCTCAAAACCGCTTTCAGCTCTGGCTTGGACTCCAAAAGCTCTTGTAGCTCTTCGTCCAACAAACGCTCGTAGAGGCCTATCTGTAAACCTTTCATTATTATTTCGCCAGTTGGTTACGCTGTGAAAGGGTAGGTATCTCTGCAGGAGCCCATTGAAGCTGCTCCCCGCCTCCGGGATCTACCCAGGCGAAAGCGGCGTGCTCTGTGAGATGAATACAGCGCCGCTCGACACAGTACGCCAGCATTTGAGGCGATGCGTGCTTCTGCGACAACAAAAGTGCGTGGCGGGTTAAACATCCGCTGCAACGATTTGCTAGGCACCGGCGGGCACCACGGTTCGGCACTTGGGGAAAGCACTGCAACCCCAAAATTCTTGACCTGCATTGGCTCCAGATTTGGCCTTCCGAAGAACCATTGGTTCGCCACACTTCGGGCAGGCTTGTGACTCTGTTTTTGCATCTTCGGCCTCAAATCGAACTGGGCCCTGCTCTATGGCAGATCCCGGCTCAGTAGGCGCTTTAATGTCTTCAGACTGTTCAAACGGTGTAGACAGTTTCAGGGTTGCAGAAGGCGCTGATTCTGCTGGCACAACCGGTTGCGGTGACATGGCCCCCGTAATTTGACGTTGCAGCTCTGCTACAACATATGACTTTGCCGCTTTGACCCGGAGAAGCGGCAAGCCGGCTGATTGACAAGCTCCGTTGAGCAGGTCATCTCGCTTCTGGGCTTTAGATGACCCATGACTCGAATCATCCAATTCAACAGCCAGCTTGACTGAGCAATCCGTAGGTTCGCACACGATAAAGTCAAAGTGCTTTGATGAAATAGCATTGAACGCACGCTGCCAATCGGATCGGCTTTGCGCCTTTCTTGGGGAGATTACATCGGCCACACGAACCTTCGAGAACACGATCCCGGAGCCACCGACAGCTTGTACGAGGACCCCATAGAAAGATCGCTCCGCCTTCGAGAGAAGAAACTTGGATAACTGATACGGGTAAGCCCGAGATCCACCCTTGCTCTTGGCAAGCGCCAAGAGGAGGACCACTACAAAAATGATGCTTACAGCAAGCAGCAAGGTATTCATCCAGTACTTCCTCTAAATGCCTGAAGCCGCTTGCATCGGCGGCAAACCGCAGGTTTAACGTCCATCAAAGTAGTGCTAGTTCAGCGTCCGACATGGCGATCCGGCGATCGAAGGAGGCGTATGCCCACAGCCACTATCTGACATTACGAGCAATTTCTATCGAAACGAAAATGCATATCAACATACCCAAGCTAGTAATGTGTTTTACGCTCTCCCTACCCAAGCCAGCGCGCCTACAAATAAGGCCCAAAACGATATAGTTAAAAAATCCCGACAAGACGATTAGCACGATCGCGGTGTACACCGTCGTTGAGAACTGTGAAAATGCGTCATCCATAAACCTTCTTGCTCCTGGTTACGTCACATAACGCCGATATTCAGCGGCGGCCTTTGCGTAGCGAAGCGGAGAAAAGGCCATCCGGTGGAGGCCCGTCAGGGCCGAAACGAACTGGAATGACTCGTTAGTAGTGTAAATACCGCTATCACCCAGGCCAAGCCAATGCCTCTCCATATCTAATTTCAATAGCTTCCGTGATTGACCCGCCGCTGACTATGGCTGGACCATGTTGCAATCGCCACTCATTATTGGGGCCTACATAGCAAAAACTAGGCACTTCGAGATTCGGGAGCCTATTCAGAGTAAGTAATTCTCTTTTTAAGCTGGGCAATGGGAGGGAAGAAACAAGTACCGTCTTACTCACAAGCGGGCTTCTCATCCGCTGAACTGAATCTATAAGTAATCTAGCAATTGGGAGAGGGCCGGTCGTCTTTATGCGAGCACGGCGGGATAGCCGACATAAACGACTCCACTCACGGGGCTCCATTTCTTTACCATGCGATAAAATGCCCATTTCCGTTTTTCGAAGAGGACGCCCCTGGAAAGTTCCGAAATCAAATGAGCGCCTTACATGGTCTGTGGCATCTCCATTATTATCTAGAAAATTTGAAAGATGCCACGCATAGATTCGCAGCCCCTCTGGTGCAGGCTCTCCCACGTCCCACGGCATACCCCAACCAACACCAATAATGGCTAATTTTTTATTTCTGCGTGCTATCGGCTGGGCCCAGATCCGGTTACCAATTATCTTCCCGAGCAACGCAATTTTTCGATCAAGGTATCCCGTTGATAAGTCTTTGTGATTATTGGCCAACAATTCTGACAACCACAAGTGTGTAGGTTTTCCGTCGACTCGTGCCAGTCCAGTGAAGCTTATAATCCAGGCATCATTCCACAAGATTGACTTCGTCGCATCGTCATCTGCTATCGACCCATCTGGCCATGTCAGCCTTCGATCTGAAACCTGCATGGCGATAGGATATGAGGCATACGTAACAATTATCGTCATCTTGATAAGTCGTACAAAAGAATAACCATGGCCATGCCACAACTCCTGATCACTACTCTACTAACGCCTCGGTTTGCGGCGGACCACGCAGTGGGCCGTCCGAGCCGAAGGCGACAACACCGACTTGTTATGCGTCTTCGCCATTACCGGACAAAAGTTTCAGCATTGCACCTTGCCACCTAAGGATACTCTGAATAAGTCTGGAATTTTGCGATAATACGCCATGCCCCAACC
>NZ_CAXBAE010000011.1:0-137979 GCF_963973825.1 uncultured Haliea sp. | reverse complement strand
AGTGGGGTCATGCAGTTACGTGGACCGTGGGCATAGTTAACCGGACAGTAGTGATCCGTACTGACAAATATCAACATAGTGTGAGCGTCCGGATATATAGACTGTGTACCACCTGAAGAATCCCAATCATTCTCCTGGTGAATCCTCGAAGCATTGAGAAGCTTGTCACAGGGACATAGCAAATAGGCTGAGGGGGAATATTGGGAATCGAAAACCGTGTAACAGTATTCACATCTTTAATACATAATTTAATGCATCTACGGAATTATAGTTGTAGAAAGCTTATCCAATTGGAGGGTATAGATTATAAATCGCAGTGGTGCCAAGACCACTGCTTGAATAAAAATAGATGACATGACAGGTGTGACAGGTTGTTAGGATAGTATTTTGAGTATTCTAATAATTCAGTTCTTAAAATAACTTGTCATTATTGTCATTACTGTCATTTTTAGATCATCAACTAATAGAAGTGTAGTCTGCTGAAAAGTTTTCCATCAGCTGATAAACAAGATTGAATGTCCACCCACTATTTGAAAAAAATAATCAGGCAGGTATTTTCAGATGTAGCCAATCCTCTATTAGATCTATTCTAGTCGAGATATCCTCTGTGCTCTTTCCTCGAAGTGAACACTCCCAGACTGTATGTACTCTCCACCCGGCTTTCTGAAGAAGCCGGATGTTTCTTAGGTCTCTTGCTCTATTGCCAAGAATTTTTTCTTCCCAAAATTCTCTGTTGGTATTTGGCCATTTAAACAAATGACACCCATGGCCATGCCAGAAGCAACCATTAACAAATATTACGGCGTGATATTTTGGAAATACGAGATCCGGGCGCCCAGGCAAACCCTTCTTGTGCAGCCGATAACGATAACCCCTCTTGAAGAGTTCCCGTCTGACTATTAGCTCCGGTTTGGTGTCCTTGCCCCGTATGCCAGCCATCATCTGGCTGCGCTTACGGGGTGAGACTACATCGGCCATCAGGCTACCTTCTTGGAGTCTCCTGTTCGGACTTCGCCAGCAGCTACAGCCTTGGCTCTTATAATGTAAGGCAGCATTAGCTTTGCCACCGATGAAAACACGGGGACCACTACGCTGTTGCCGAACTGTTTATAGGCCTGCATATCGGAGACGGGGATTCGGAAAGTGCTCTCACCTGGTTGATCAAATCCCATAAGACGTGAGCATTCCCTGGGCGTTAGTCTTCGCGGTCTCCTCCGGGGGCCGCGATCTACGAGGGCTTCGGAGCCATCCTTGTAGTACCTGGCGGACAATGTTCTCGTAGACCTGTCATTTGCAGTGACTTTTCCAAACCCGAAGCCGTTTCCGGCCTTTCTATGCTTTTCAGCGTAATTCTTCAAATAGGCCCAGAGCTTGGGTGTGAGGATATACTTATCATCCACAGAACCCTCTGGTTCGAGAATATCTCCTACTTTGGGTTCTCTCTTTGGATAGAAATTCTTTATGTCCTTGAGAGTAAGGTCATTCATCACATCAAGGTCGCGTCTGAAGGCAACAATGACTATCCGCTCCCTGTTTTGAGGGACAAAGTGCTTCCCATTGATGATCTTCGGATCAGCTTCTGAATTGTTGTACTCAGAATCAGCGACGTCATATCCAAGCTCATCCAGAGTATTCATGATGACTTTGAATGTCTTCCCCCTGTCGTGGCTCTTCAGGTTTTTGACATTCTCAAGCATCACCGCCAGAGGGCGCTTCGCGTCGATGATCCGAGCAACGTCGAAAAACAGAGTGCCTTGCGTATCGCACTCGAAGCCGTGTGATCGTCCTAGAGAATTCTTCTTGGATACTCCCGCTATTGAAAAAGGCTGACAGGGGAAGCCAGCGAGCAGGACGTCGTGGTCCGGAATGGACTTCCGGATGTGAGCATATGCCTTTTTGTCTGACATACCTGCCGGTTGAGTTATCTCGCGAATATCCCCCTGGATGTCATGATCGCAGTGGTAGTTGGCGAGGTAGGTTTTCACTGCGTATTTATTGTACTCACTTGTGAACACGCACTTTCCCCCAACGGATTCAAATCCGTGACGGATTCCACCAATACCGGCAAACAGGTCTATGAAAGTAAACTGCTCTTCCTGAGTATTCGGCTTTGGAAGCATGGCCTCAAGGTTTATTCGCTCCAGGTAAGTGAGCCAATCCTGCTCTGGATGTGCCACGCGATCCTTTAACCATCGATTGATGACTTCACGAGGATGATTAATTTGGTCGGCAATCGCCTGCTGGGAATAGATGGAAGCCACCTTTGAAAGCAGCTGGTAATCGGTCAGGTTGGGCATGAGCGGTCTGTCTACCTGGCAATCAAAGAAGGAATGAAAGTGTGACAGAAAGTCACACATATGTCCCTTTCTGTCAATCACCAATTATTTGGTAATCCCGGATGTGTATGAAATTCAGGCAGATGGGTCATTCACAGTATGGCGTAGCTGCGACTACTAGTGCGCTTCGCTTGAAATCGGACGAATACCACCTGGAATATGGCTCCCGCCTCCATGCCCCAACCGCATATTTTGGGCTCCTCGTCACTCTGAGTGGAATTAGACCACATGCTGGGGCATCCTACCGCGCACCGAAAGACAAGGAATGGCAACATGCGCAGCGACGATATTCTGCTGCTGGGGATTGGCATTCAGCCACCCTGGCAGCTGGTTGATCAGCATCTGGATACCTCGACGCAGCCCCACGAGCTGCACCTGCAGGTAGCCGGTGAGCGCGGTGCTCGCTACCCCTGTCCGACATGTGGCGCGCTCTGTCCAGCCCATGATTTTCAGGAGAAGCGCTGGTGGCACCTCAACTTCTTCCAGCACCACTGCTACATCACGGCCTCGGTGCCTCGGGTGAAGTGCCCCGACCACGGTGTCCGTCAGGTGGAAGTGCCCTGGGCGCGCAAGGGGAGCGCCTTCACGCTGTTGTTCGAGCAGGCCGCACTGGCTCTGGTTCGGGAGATGCCGGTGCTGGCTGCGGCGCGCCTGATGGAGATCACCGACACGCGCCTGTGGCGTATCGTGAAGCACTATGTCGCACAGGCGATCTCGCAGTTTGATCTGAGCAGCGTTCGAGGTATCGGCCTGGATGAGACGGCCAGTAAGCGCGGCCACAACTACGTTACCGTGTTCATCGACATGGAGCGGCGCAAGGAGCCGGTGCTGTTCGTCACACCCGGTCGTGGCAAGGGGACGCTGAAGCAATTTGCCGACTTTCTGAAGTCTCACGGTGGCGACCCGCAGCAGGTGCTCGAAGTGGTGTGTGACATGTCGCCGGCCTTTATCAATGGCGTCAAGGAACACCTGCCGGAGGCGACCATCACGGTGGACTGGTTCCATATCGTGCAGGTCTTTACCCGCTCGGTGGACTCTGTGCGCAAGCTGGAAGGGAAGGAAAAGCCGTTGCCCAAGCAGCTGCGCTGGGCGGTACTCAAACGGGGGCAGGTGGGCCACCTGACCGACAACCAGTTGCTCGCGCTGGCCGAGATTATCGACCAGGGGCTCGACACGGCCACGGCCTGGCGGATCAAGGAAAAGCTCGCATGGGTACGCAAGGCCAGAACACCGCGAGGCGCACGCTGGCGGATCACTCACTACCTGAACTGGGCATCCTGTCTGGTTGGCGACACGCCAGCCCTGGAGCCCGTGCGAAAAGCGCTGGCTACCTTGAGGACGCATGTGGATCGAGTGGTTCAACGCTGGACCTCAACCTATACCAATGCGCGATTGGAAGGCTTGAATGGCATATTCCAGGCGGCGCGTGCCAGAGCTCGGGGATATCGCAACACGGAGACGTTCATGACCATGATCTAACTGATTGCCAGCCCTGCGGGCTCGATCCTGAAATCCACATGAAATGACGAAGAACCATATTTTGTGACCTGGTTCTATTGAGTGGAATTGGGAAATACGCGAACCTTGTATATTTGCAAAAGCAGCTATCAACGCTGTACCCCAATTTTAGATTGATCTGCGAGTAACTTGGATATGGACTACCAGTCAAGCGGCGAAAATGAGAACAGTCTCCATGATGATATGATCAACGAGCCTGACCCTTCCCGGCTAATTCATGGATTGAGGGACACTGGGTATGACTTCTATACCGCTGCAGCGGATATCATCGATAACTCTATCGCAGCAAATGCAGATAATATCAATATAAATATCGAACTTACTGCCGATGGCAGAAAGTTCGTGTATTTCGGTGATGATGGTCACGGCATGGATTCCGACGGGCTTTGGAATGCGATGCGATATGGCGCGAAAATTCGCGAGGACCTTGCCTCCCTTGGAAAGTTTGGACTGGGATTAAAAACGGCATCCAGCTCGGTCTGTTTGAAATACTCGATAATTTCCCGGAATGGAGCTTCGGTTCCGCTGCAGAAGCTGACTTGGGATCTCGATCATGTCGCTGATGCTAATTCTTGGGAAATGCTTGATGAGCCTATTTCTGAAGACGAAACAGAGATTTTCGAAGAGCTCTGCGGAGAATCAGGCACACTTGTTATCTGGTCAAAATGTGATCGATTGCTCAGTAAGGTCTACGAAGAACCGGGTGGCACCAGAGAACAGACTGCCATCAAGAATAGAAGACAGAAGCTTGCAGAACACTGCGCCCTCATATTCCACAAGTATCTGAATCCGGATGATACAGACCACCGCACTGTGAATATCAACGTTAACGGTTCCAGGGTCGAATACTGGAATCCATTCTACCCGGAGAAATCAGAGCAGGTATTGCCAGAGAAGTTGACAACGCTGGCTATACAGAGGGAAGACGGTACCGTACACAACGCGACAATCAAGGCGTGGATTCTTCCTCATGCGAAGGATATGACGCCGGAGGAGAACAGGAAGTACGCCAAAATATCCAATAGGGGGCAGGGCTTCTACATACACCGGGAAGGCCGTGTAATTCACTACGGTGGATATCTGGGTTTATGGCGGTCAGATGATCCGCACTGGTCTTTGTTGCGAGTAGAGTTTGATTTTGATCATAACCTTGATGAGGCTTTCCGGGTCGATGTGAAGAAGAGCCGAATCCTGCTGGATCCGGCGCTCGAAGATGCGTTAAAGGAGTTATTGGGGCCGGCCCACAAAGAAGCTGATCGACGATACCGTAGAAAGCAGTCCACTAAAGTTACCAGTGGGATCAATCATAGCGATTCCAACAAGACCATTTCAGCAACCAAAAACACCGATAAGGTAACTGCGAGTCAGGTAGACGAAAACACCGGGACCGCAGTAGTTTCGAACAACAAAGGTCACGGGATAAAAATCCTTACTCCGGTGGAGAGCAATGTGTCCCCGGATAACCTTTACGTAAGTCCAGTAGATACCATTTCTACGGGTGCCCTGTGGGAACCTTGTTTGACGAGTGCGACAGACTCGAACCACTCAACCGGAGTTCACCTGAACAAGCAGCATGACTTCTATATAAAAATCTACAGTCAAAGTAATTCAGGAGTGTCAGTTGAAGGTCTTGATCTACTTCTCTGGGCTCTAGCTGCAGCTGAGCACAAAAATACGGATGAAGAGTTAGCTGTTATGTGGGAGGACATACGGGATGAGGTATCGAGTAACCTCAAGAAACTCCTCAGGTCATTCGAAATCCCTTCTTCAGATGATTGAAGTAATTCATTGTGGATGAGCAGTACATACCTGATATCGCTTCTCTGCTGGAAGAGAAGATCGGTGTGGAGATGCGGGGGTCAAAGGATCCACTCGAAGCGAGGAAGGGTCTAATCTTCTGGTTTGCAAATTACAATAGGGGAAATGGTCCAGTATTCTCGATTAGGCCGACCGGACTCAAGCGACTCGTAATAACATTCAAATTCGGTGCGTATGCCGCCGCTTGCGTAGAGCATACTAAATCGCATGCTTCCCGTGAGGACTTCCTGCTTGCAAATGCATTTTTTGAGCAGCTAGATCATGAGTATGGTCTCAGAATAAATGGAAAGCCATTTGGCCCGAACTGGGAGATCAGTTCGGATCTAAAAATTGAAGCAACCAGGAAGATATCCGAACGCATCAGTCGAGAGAGCATTGTTGAAACCGTAAACCTCGTTATGGTACCGATAGTTGCCTCTGTTGCAGAATTGGTAGGGTATGAAGAGAAGGGAAATGAGGCTGAAGAGGCTGTGCCGGATGAAGAGGGTTCGATTAGTCATGCTTTAACACTGAAACGAGAGCGTAGCATTAGGAACAGGTTGTTATGCCTTTCCATTCATGGAGATCAGTGTGGAGTGTGCGGATTCCAGCCTTCGGATCTATATGGGTCGGACATGCCCTCAATTCTTGAGGTTCACCATATTGAGCCCCTGAGTGAAGTAGAGCAACCCAGGGCATATGACCCAAAGACAGACCTAATACCCCTATGCCCCAATTGCCACAGAGCAATACATAAGCGGCGTCCAGCCTATACACCCGCTGAGTTGAAGGAACTTTTGCACACATGAATGGGGAGCTGGAGAGGCTAGAACGTGACTACCGAGATTTTGATGCTTCAAATCTTGGATTCCCGTTTTCAACCAGGCTGATCAATCCGGTATTACGAATTGAGCGGGTAGACACTAAATTTTCTGCTTCACTCGGTTCCAATATCATCAAATCCGGGTCTGAAGTTTTTCTCCCTTGTCTTTCACTGTCACATAATTGGCTTTTTGACGGAGCTCGTATCAAGCCACTACCTCACGACTGTCCTGAGATAGTTGCTAGCGCGATGTCAGGACAAACTCCTTCGGATCTGACCTTTCCCCAAGTACTTAGACTGCTTAGGGAGGGAATTGACGGTATTGAAGTCAGTGTGGCTGCTGAGGTTCTAGAGAAAGCCAATAGTCGGTCGATGCACGTTGCACTGCCAAAAGCCGTCGAGGGACTGAACGCGACTCTGTACCCCTACCAGGAGAGAGGAGTAGCCTGGTTATTGGATGCTTTGGAATCTATAGGCGGTGCAATACTGGCTGACGAGATGGGTCTTGGGAAAACCCTACAGATAATCGCGCTGCTTTTATTGAAAGAACCCTCGGAAGAAAGTCCTGCTCTAATTGTATGTCCAACCACGCTGATAGCAAATTGGCATCGCGAGATCCACAGGTTTGCTCCTTCAATACGTTTACAGATCCACCGAGGCGGTGAGCGTACGGGCTATTATCGAGACCTCATGAGATCAGAAGTTGTTATAACGACTTATGACACTTTGGTAAATGACGTTGCTATGTTCAGGGGGGTGGACTGGACCTATCTGATATGCGACGAAGCTCAGGCCTTGAAGAATCCAGAATCCAAGCGTCGTATAGCGATTTCGACGCTGTCCCGGAAATACGCTATTCCTGTCACGGGTACGCCTGTAGAGAACACACTATTAGACTTGTGGTCACTTGCAGACATTGCTGTGCCTGGTATTTTTGGTACCAAAGAAGACTTTTCTGCGACATATCCAGATTCAGAAGAAGGTGCCATAGAGCTTGGAGAGTCGGCGGATACGATAGTCCTTAAGAGGCGGGTTAGGGATGTTGCCAACGATCTGCCGGACCGAACAGATATCGATCTTCCTGTAGAAATGGATGAAAAATTGAGCCGAAGCTATTGTCAGACCAGAGACGAGGTTATTTCAGAGTATGGACGAGCAGGGAGGCTCGTGGCAGTGGGACAGCTCGCGATCCACTGCGCACATCCCTGGTTAAGAGTTCAGGCAAGCAACGAAGATCCATGGGCAGAAGAAGCCGAACTGTCAGAGGACTCCAATCATGCTCTCTTGACACCCAAAATGGAGTTATGCGCTCAACTTCTCAAAGAGTCTGCCCAAAATGGCAAAAAGGTTCTTATTTTCGCTACTTACAATCGCTGTGGTGAATTGATTCGGCGAGCGATTAGTGAGAGTGGTGTCAGATTCAACTACTGGAACTCAATTAATGGAGCAACGCCTCAGCCTGATAGGCAGGCGATAGTAGATGAATTTTCGTCCGCCAGCGGACCTGCTGTACTGGTTTTGAACCCAAGGGCAGCGGGAGCTGGGTTAAACATTACGGCAGCGACAGTGGTAATTCACTACACACCTAATTGGAACCCTGCGCTGGAAATGCAGGCCTCCGCGCGAGCTCACAGAAGAGGGCAGGAAGATCCTGTCACAGTATACAGATTGTTTTATCTTGGAACGGTAGAAGAAACAATGATAGAGAGAAGCCAGTGGAAGCGAGAATTGGGTAACTCAGCAATTCCAATTAGTACTCGAGACAACAATGACCTGGATAAAGCACTGTCTGTTGAGCCCTAGAATATGAGTAAATCATACAAGAAAGTACTCACCAAGAATGATACCGGCGAAACTGGTGGTCACCAAGCTGGTATTGCAGTTCCCAAGAAAGATGAAGATTTATTGAGTTTCTTCCCGAGGCTTGATCCAGATCTCTTTAATCCGGATGCGTGGATAACGTGTATCGATCCGGACGGCGATGAATGGGAGCTAAGATACATTTACTATAATGGAAAAACCTTTGACCCACCGAAAAGTACTCGTAACGAGTATCGATTGACCCATTTGACAAAGTTTTTTTCGAAATGGAGCGCGGAATCTGGTGATTCTCTTGTTTTTACATCCACGGAAAGAGAGACATATTTCAAGCTACACTTGGAATCTGTGGATAACCACGAATCTATTAATGATCCTGCGCCAATTGTCCTTGCTGGTTGGAAGCCGGTTTTTTAGTTCATGATTGTTGATAGAAAATATAAACCGGGAGTTCTTGGGCTTTCATGGCAGGGCCTTACCAATAGAGCGTAGCTAATCATGGAATTGTATATCTATCCAATTAGAGATCGATGAAGTGACTGCCTCAAAAAATTGAATACAAGATGCCAAAGAAATCAGACAATCCCCTTTTTGACCCCCAGCGTGAGACAGCTGGATCTCAAACTTTTGGAAAATATGAGTATCAATATCATTGGGCGTTGTGCAGATTAATAGAGCAGCATCTCAAGCGGCAAGAGTACATCGTATTTGTCGAGCTTCATGAAGATGTAGTGGTCGGTAATTCGCTAGATGGCAACAAAGTTAAGTTTGAATTCAGTCAAGTAAAAGAGTTTTCGAGTGCAGGGATCACGCTGAATGGAGTAATGTCTTCCAAGGCAGGAAAAGATTCAATACTGCTAAAAATGTTGCGTTCGGTATCAGAAAAGCAGTTTATTGATGACGTCGATGTTATTAATCTTGTCGCTACATGTGGATTTAAATTTCCACTTAAAAATCCGAATCTGAAAGTTGAGGTTCTAGCATGCACAGATCTTACCGAAGAATCCATATCGGAAATTAAAAAACATGTAACTTCAGGAAAGATCGATTTGAAGCTTATTGATAAGCTGAATTTCATATTGCCAAATCTTGCAAGCGTGGGGATACAAGACGCTGTTGTCGGTAGGATTGCATCACTCATCGATCACATATATCCGATGAGCAAATCGATGCCAGTCTACGTTTATAGAACTCTCGTAGATGAATTACATCGGAAAGGTATGGTCTCCTATGATTACAAGAAATGGGAAGACCTGGTTGAGAAAAAAGGGCTAACCAGCGTTACAGTTGACAGGGTAATTAACCAGTTCGCGGTTGATGATCGTAAAGTCGATTTAAGATCAAATTTCGATCTACTCGCTGCAGAGCTTGCGATCCCGTTTATACAGAAAAAGAACTTGTGGAAGTGTGTTGAGCGATATTATACAAGAGCAATAGCATCACGGGACCCGGCAACAATGGCTATCGACCAACAGATATGTGACAAAGTGTCGAGTGCAGAGGATTTGTCCTTTTCGGCAACAATCGATGCTATTGAGTTCATTGAAAGTGAGCTCTCTGAGAAGACGAAGCAAGCACTGGGCAACGCCAATGACATAAGAGGAGCAGTGATATGTCGGATGTTACTGAATTAAGAAATCTTGAGCGCTATAAACTGCTTATCCGCAATTTGAGGACGTTGAGATATGAAGAGCTTAAGATTCAACCAGCTAGAACTCCTGTCCAGTTCGAAAGAATTAGGGGGGCGGTTCGAGTTTCAGCCGAGATTGAATCTAATAACCGGCGTAGATAATGACGTTGGAAAATCGTCACTAGTTAAATCAATTCTTTGGGTTCTCGGCTGTGAGCCATCGTTCGATGATGATTGGATATCGATCGACTGTAAAGGAATTGTAGACTTTACTGTTGACGATATTCGTTATTCTGTAGCGCGGTACAAAGATCAACTATATTTGAAAAAAGGTGATGGCGAATACAAAAAATATACACGAGTAACAGGCGAGTATTCAGATGTATTTTCCGAGATTGTGCGATTTAACGCATTGCTGCCGGCGCGTCCAAAAGAAGGAGAGGTGCCTCGGCTAGAAACGCCACCACCTGCATACTATTTCTTGCCGTACTATTTGGATCAAAAGAAAACGTGGTCACATCCTTGGGCCGGGTTTAAAAATCTAGGTCAGTACGCAAATTGGCAAAAGACAATCATAAAATATCATGCTGGCTACCTCTCTGACGAACACTTTCAGATAGAAGAGTCTATATATGATGCAAAAGTATTGGAAACTGAAAATAACTTTGAAATAGAACGTATCGATAATGCACTCGCAGTTGTAAATAAATACTTTGTTGAATCTAATGTCGACTTTTCGGATGAGTTCTTTGAGGCGGCGAAGTCGGAAATTGACATAGACTTGGCCGCACTCTGCAATGAGCAAGAATTGTTGCTTCAGAAGCTATCTGAACTTCGAGGTGAGGAACAGTACCTCCTCAACCAGCTTGGATATGCTCGGCATGCTGCAAACGAGATTGAGCTCGATTACATTTTCTCAGTAGAGAATCTAGAAACAGATCACCTCGAGTGTCCAGTCTGTGGCACAGAACATGATAATTCAGTTATTAGTCGTTCAAGCCTGCTGGCTGATGAGCAAAAGCTTAAGTCCCAAGCAGACGATCTGCAGATTGAGTACCGATCTACCCTGACTGCACTTAACGAAACCGAGTCCAGGTTAAATTCTGTTCGACAGGAAATTGACTACATCGAAGGCAAGTATTCAAAAGAAGGTATTGGCCAAGATTATACCAACTTGATAGACACTATTTCGTCGCGACAGGTAAAGCAAAGGGTTAGTGTTGTACTGCATGACAAGCATTCTGATGCTAAAAGGTACTCCAATACCTTAAAAAACCTGAAAGGTCGTCAGAGAAAACTTCTAAACAGGAATGAACGCGAGAAGTTAGATTCGGACTTTACCGAGCTTATGGTCACATACATCAATGACCTTAACGCAACGCGTGTCAACTTATCTAGAATCAACAAACCTACGGACTACAACAAAGTGTATGATAATGGTGGTGCCGCGCATAACTCGCGCGCTGTACTGGCTTATTATTTGGCTTTGTATTCACATATGAGAAAGCATGGCTCATGCGTTAGAGCTCCTCTCATTATCGATACACCAAATCAGCACGAACAGTCAGATATAAACTACGAAAGTATTATCTCCGTTCTAACAGAAGATAAGTTAGGAGATGGTCAAATTTTCCTCTGCGCTATGGACAATCAGGCCCTTAAACCGTTTGCGCAATACGCAAATGTTATTACTCTTGATAAAGAGCAGCTTTTTAGTAAAAGTAGGTTCCACGAAGTCCGGGAGCGGTTTGAATCTGTGTTTTCTTAACCTTGCAACTTGAATTTTAGAGCAGAATATATGGAGAAAATGTCAAGAATTCTTTTGCGGCAATAGTTTGAGGGTC
Organism: uncultured Haliea sp.; assembly: GCF_963973825.1. NCBI lineage: Bacteria > Pseudomonadati > Pseudomonadota > Gammaproteobacteria > Cellvibrionales > Halieaceae > Haliea > uncultured Haliea sp. The sequence continues at coordinate 126,213 of NZ_CAXBAE010000011.1, read as the reverse complement.
TCGGGGAGTATGATGTGCGGCTCCTAAGAAACGCACTGCTTCGTTCAAAATGTTTGGTCATGTCTGGCTCAGGGTTAAGTAACTAGTAGCCAGACGTCTGAAGCCACTTTAGATCGTGAGCGATGCCATCCAGCCCGGGAAACAAGTGCCTTCGGCTTATCCCGTATTTGTTTAATGTACGCTTTATTTCTCTGCGCGCTTTTCTTCTGATGATAATCCTGAACATTGATTTATGAGAAAATGCATCTTCGGGGTTTGGGTGAACAGTAAATAAGCCGGCTTGGGCCGCAATTCTTGGTGTGACGTGGGGTGGCCGGTACCTTACCACCTTATTTATATCCAGTGGGTTACCTTTGAAATCGCTCACCGTTGAGGCTCCCCAGAATATATATACAGCGCTATCGCCATCATGTTCCTCTTCAACTGCAAAGTATGCAGCAGAGAGGGGATTGTAACTCCAGTCCATGAGTCGTGTGGGCAACCCATGATGTTGAGCCACGGCGAGCCACTCCCAGTCATTTTCCGGTCTGTATGAAATATGAGGTAGTGCTGACTCTTTGAAGAGAGTGAGTAGCTTTTTCTCCATCGACGTATGCTTAGCTCTTGGATTGGCGGGCTTAAATCGACCAACGCTTGGCTTCAACTCATAATCAACGCTTTTGAGTCCTCTGCAGATCGTATTCTGCTTTCCTCTAATAGATTCTATAACTCCATGAAACTCGCTAAATGACTCGACTAAATACTCTTCCATGATGAGGTGTCCAGTATTTCTGACTTTCCCATTGATTTTGCAGTCAATTGTCTGAGCTTTTAGCTCGGCTCCTGGTGCCTATGTGCGCACCAGTGATTAAGGGGGTGCCCCTCGGAAACGACCCCCCCGTTGCTTTTTGCGCACATGGCACACCTTCATTTATTAAAGGAGCCATGACCAATGACTATACATTCTAAACCGAATACTTCTTCTGGCAACGAACCTAACCTGATCAAGTCAGGCAATGGGAAGTACCAACTGTCCGAGCCTGCCTCACTCGATGATGTGTACAACCTGATGTTGCAGCTTCTGGAAGAGAAGTACCTGAGACCAGATACTCTCTCTTCCCCGAATGCAGTCAGGAGATACCTTCAGGTCAAGCTGGCCAACCGTGACCACGAAGTCTTCAGTGTTGTCTTTCTGGACAGCCAGCATCGGGTGCTGCACTACGAAGAGATGTTCAGAGGCACCATTGATGGAGCCGCTGTCTATCCCAGAGAAGTAGTTAAACGGTGTCTGCAGATCAATGCCGCTGCAGTGATCTTTTCTCATCCTCATCCATCTGGCGTACCTGAACCGAGTACAGCCGATATCCGCATCACTCAAAGACTGACCGAGGCATTGAGGTTAGTCGATATCCGTGTGGTCGATCATATCGTGATTGGAGGCACGGATTCTGTTTCCTTCGCTGAGAGAGGACTCCTGTAAGACTGTTCGCTCCCTCCTCTATTAGCCCCATCTCCAAGTAGTACTCAACACAATCTGATCACTTTTTCGGCACAGCGTCGGGCTGAGGCCTGCCTGTGCCTGATTACTTTACGAGGAATCAAAGATGACTATCCAATCCACAGTACACGAGAAGATTACCAATCAGATCATTTCAGCAATGGAGAACTCCAGAGATTTCCAGTTGCCCTGGAATGCTCCCGATCTGGGTTTACCGTCCAATGCGTATACACGCAGTACCTACAACGGCATCAATATCCTGTCTCTATGGGCCAGTGCTCTGGACAAGGGCTATTTGTCTAATAGGTGGGCGACATACAAGCAGTGGCATGCGATGGGAGCACAGGTCCGCAAGGGCCAGAAGGCTTCTCCTGTTGTGATCTACAAGCCATTGCCGGAAGCAGAGGTGAATTCAAGCACTGACAGCATTTCCGGTGACAATCCCAGACTCAAGGTTCTCATCAGGACGGCTTCTGTATTCAACGCTGATCAAGTCACTGGGCTGGATGACTTGCTGGAAACCCCAGTCCCGGAGATTACTAATCCCGTTGATCCGTTGCACGGTGTGGATCATTTCATATCCACTACCTGCGCCGATATCAGAACTGGAGGAGCCAGTGCCTACTACTCCCCGAAGAATGACTACATTGCCATTCCCGATCCGGAGAGCTTCATTGGGACGGATACCAGTAGCCCCACAGAAAGCTACTACAGCACGTTGCTGCATGAGCTGACTCACTGGACCGGGAATGAGAAACGCTGCAATAGGGATCTCTCGGGACGCTTCGGAAATGAGGCCTATGCGATGGAGGAACTAATAGCGGAGCTGGGTGCAGCTTTTCTATGTGCACAGCTCAATATCAGTCCTGCTCCCCGGCAAGACCATGCTGATTACCTGGCCAACTGGATCAAAGTTCTGAGCAACGATGTAAAGGCGGTCTTCTGGGCCTCGGCCAGAGCCTCTGAAGCCGTGGCCTACCTCAATGACCTTCAGGATAACTCTACGGCACAACCTCTCCGGAATGTGCCAATCCCCAACCCCGGTAGTAATCAACCAGGCACAATCTGATCAGTTGTCTCCGTGGCACTCCGCAATGGAACCACTTCAGTCAATAGCTGGCTGAACAGGCAAGTCATTCCTGACGAGCCCTGTAATTCCTGCAGGTTTCTCATAACCCGTTAACACCGGGAAGCCAGCTACTGCCTTCAGCGGTGACGGTGAAGGTCAAAAGCCTTCCGTCTTCCCTATCTCTTCGATTCAACCCCCTACGGCCTCCTGTGGATGGAGGCAGTCATTACCGACGACCAACCAATGAGGATCAAATCATGACCTTTTTCAAATTCCGTCGTAAAAGGAACGTCCGTGTCATCAAACCGCGCTCTAGAATGGACCGGATCTGGACCATGCTTAGCTGGGCCTGCAAGATCGGATTCCTGGTCTGGCTTTACGTCCACTTATCCGAGATACTGATTACTGCGATTCTTGCTCTGGGAGTGTGGTACGTTCTTCTGCCGCTTCTGAGAAAGAACAGGCGGGGTGTCAGAACCCGTTAATTGCAGGTGCGTTTTCAGGTGTCAGATCCGTTATATCGGATTCGAACCTTAATAAAAAAATAATATGACGGTATATTTGTCGGTATTACCAGTAGTCGAATTACACTAAAACCTTAGAAAACAAGATGATAGGACTGCTATTCGAGTCCTCTCACACGACCATTTATCCATCGGTGCATTCCGGTCACATAGGTTGCACTTTATTCCGAGGACATGGGTAACACTTTTGGAGCAAAGTGGTTCACACCCACTGGCTCCACCCTGTTCTCGGTCTGGTCAAAAAAGCCTAGATCATAATCCATAAAACTGACAAGCCAGATCTCGTCAGCGATCTCTCTAATCCCTACATACTGGCCCGCAAACACGGTACTGAAGTTCACTTTGCGGCTGCCTATGCATATCCGCCCACACTGGGTGACCCGGATCGTACGGTCATGAAACGGGTACTCAGGCGGTTCCGGGTGGAAGTATTCCCGGGCTGAGGGTGTATACACTTCAGCAGGATACCGGCCTTCAAGCGCCTGGTGGGGTCGGTCGTTGTTGTAACCCTCTATGAAGTCATCAAAGCGCGCTTGCTGCTGCAAGAAGTTATAACTGGGCGGCTTGGTGGCCTCATTCTTGAGGGTCAGGTGCATACGCTCATGTCGGCCGTTCTCCTGGGGGTTGCCCGGTTTGATCCGTTCGATACCGATTCCCAGGCGTAGCCACCAGACCGAGAGCCGGCTCAGGCCAAACAGGGCATGGGGACTGGAGAACGGCACGCCATTGTCAGAGCGAATAGCAGCTGGCAAACCGAACTCCTTAAATACCCGCTCAAATACCGGGAATGCGCCGCTTTCCTTGGTGGATTCCAGGCTCTCACAGGCCAGCAGATAGCGCGAGCGCTGGTCGGTGATTGTCAGGGGATAGCAGTACTGTTTGTTGCCCAGCAGGAACTGGCCCTTGTAGTCAGTACACCACAGGGCATTGGGGCTCAGGGCGATGCTGAGGCTTGTGCCCTGGGCTTTGTGGCGCCTGCGCTTGCGGCGTTTGACCAGTCCGTGTCGATCGAGAATCGCATGGATGGTGCTGGGAGCCGGCGGCTGGATCACCGGGAACTCCTTGATCAACTTGTCCCGGATCTTGGGAGCGCCCCAGGTTTTATGTTCCCGTTTGATTTTCAGGATTGCTTTTTCCACCTGAAAAGGCGTTTTGTTCGGGTGCCGGTAGGGGCTGCGGGCCCTGTCCTCCAGCCCTTGAATACCGGTGTCTTTGTAACGATTGAATATCTTGTACCCGGTTTTGCGGGAGATCCCGAACTCCCGGCACATGACGGCCATTTTCTCGCCATCCAACAGGCGGGCCACAAATCTGAGACGCTCATCCATATGATTACACTCTTTCCAGGGCATCTGAGGCTCCCCCCAAATGCCTAATTGTGTAACCTATGTGCCCGGAATAAAGTGGCACCTATGTGTCGGGAAGCTCAATCGGTGCATTCCGGTCACATAGGTTGCACTTTATTCCGAGGACATGGGTAACACTTTTGGAGCAAAGGGGTTCACACCCACTGGCTCCACCCTGTTCTCGGTTTGGTCAAAAAAGCCTGGATCATATTCCAGGAAGCTGGGGTCCGGCTTCCCGGTCAGGCAAACCTTCTCAGCAATCTCCCTAATCCCCACATGTCGGCCTGCAAAAACCGTGCTTTCTACTATCGCCTGATCGAGGTAATGAGTTTACGCTCCAGGCCAACGACAGCGCGCGCCCAGAACCGGACATGCGCCATTACGGGGCGCATCTGCTGCGCGAACGCTGTCAGTAAATTTTACAACCCGCCTGTGCTGCGCATTGAGGATTTGCGCTAACTTCATGGTTTAATGGAATAAAGACCAGGTTGGCGCGAGTATTGCGAACACCCCTGGCATTCAGAAAATTGAGGTAAACAGATGTCTTTGAAGGTTCTCATTCGTAATGCGGCTGTTGGTGTTTTGATGTTTGGGGGGGTTGCTGCGGCAACTCAGGCTAACCTGATCACTAACGGCACATTCGATACTGATTTGAGCGGCTGGACTATCAATGTACTAAGCGGGACTTCCGGCGTTACTTTTGATAACGGCACAGCACACGTAGGGCGCCCCGGCACACCAGGAACGGTTCAGTTCAACCAGGGGTTTAAACTGCCAACCACGAGTACAGCGGTCGAAATTGCGTTCGATTATCAGTGGCAAATCAACAAACCGCAGCAGACAGACTTTTTCTCCGTCTTTTTTGGCTACTTTCAGCTCGGGAATGGGTTCGTAAGTAGCCTACTTGTTGGTGAGAGCAGCGAAGTCGCTGATTTCGGTAATACCATAAGCTTCAAGAGTACGGTCCTCGTTTCCGATGTTGATTTCAGTGGTGGATTCAACAATGCCCAAATTGATTTTTTTCTGCAAGAAACCAACCCGTCAGCCGGAACCCGGGTCCAACTGGATAACGTTTCGGTAAACGTGGTGCCGGCGCCAGCGACCCTGGCTCTCATCGGTCTCGGTTTGGCAGGTCTTGGCTGGTCGCGGCGTAAGTCGGCTTAACTGGAGTACCTGCTGAAAAAGCCTGCCCAGTGCAGGCTTTTTTATGCCTGTAATTTCCGGTTGGCGGTGAAGGGTAGGAAAATAATCCAGGAAACTGACAAGCCAGGTGACCGAAACCAATATCTATTGGCTAGGGGGTCGCTATCTGAAAGTCAGGATGTAGATTACGCCAGTGTTCTTTCAGTTGTGCTTTGTGCCGCGAGTCCATCGGTAATTCGTTGAGGGCATCCGGCCACTGGTCGCGTGCTTTGGCCATGGTTTCCAGCAAGTGAGGCCGGATAGCACGCCAGGGTATATCGGCTTTACCGGCCCAATACTCGAACTGTTCCATTGTCGCTTGATACCAGTCCCGACCCTTGCCCAGGTTCAGCGCGAACTCCTGTTCGTCACCCATGTAGACGCGAGTCGTCACGATATCATAGGCGGGAGAGAGGACTGGTGTAACGGTGTCGGGATAAATCACGCTCCAGTTCTTCAAATGGGCATCGCCATTGGCGAGCAGGATATTCACCAGTAATCTTCGAGCAAATTGCTGCACATCGCCCAGTCCATCCTCAGCGTAGCGATACAGGATTTTTCCGATCTGCTGGTAGTTGGCGGAGCGGTATTTCTCCTGCGGGTATTTCACCAGTATCTGGGCGAAATCCTCCATGTGGATGCGGTTACCCTCATGTCGATCAAAGCGCCGAATGGCGAAGGCATAGTGTTCATTGGGCAGATTGATGGCAGGGAGCTGCTCCAGCTTATCCATCTCGACCAGGCGGATGTCGGGGATGCTGACACCCGCAAGTTGGGCCAGATGCATCGCCGTGTATTCATTCAGAGGAACATGCTTGTGCGTTGTGGAGGGTGTTTTGATGATCCAGTCCCCCAGCGCCCCCGATTCGGCGATCTGGTAGCGTCCATCCTGTTCGCGCATAGAGAACTTCATCTGTACCCCGGCCAGCGAAAACCGCTTCTTCTCTTTCGGCGCGAGAGGTTTCACCGCGTTGGCCCTCGCTGAATCGTTCAGGACGTAATTGGGAACGTCGTCAGGCTCGATACCGGTAGCGATCAGCGCACCGGGCAAGTCCTGACCCAGATAGGTGAAGAGCTCGAATTCATTTTCTGTATGGGTTTTGAGTGCTTGTGCGAGGTACTCTCGCAATGCGCCCTCGGGCAACAGGTTGGAGAGCACCGGATGCAGCTTCTGCTGCCTGACCCAGGGTTTGGCCATGATTTCCTGTGCCGTGGGGAAAGCCGGGTGCGTAATCAGACTAAACGTCGGACGGGCTTCATCGGCGGCAAACTCGGGCGTAAAGGTCAGGATGGTCTGCCCATCCCGATAGCCCGCCAGATAGCCCAGCGTGACCCCGTGGAGAGCCAGTTCCAGTACGCTGACGGTCTCTCCATCAGTCATCGTGATCCCCCAGTAGGCCGCGCCAGGGGTCGTCCTCTGGCGAGGGCTCAATTGTCGAACCTGTTGCGGTCACCCTGAGCTCGCTGCCAATTTTCTTCTTGCCTGCCAGGATATCCGCTATGTCCCGCAGTTTTTCCTGTGGCACCAGCATGACTTCCATTTTCAGGCCCTTGGCGATCAGTTCCAGCGTGTCCAGGCGGGGGTTGCCCTTGGACTCCAGGTATTGGTATTGCTGGCGTGACATCCCCACCCGCAGCTCCATGTCCTCCTGCTTCAGACCGAGGGCCTTGCGTCGTGCTTTCATCTGCTCATGAATCGCGCCCATTTGGCCTCCTTTCAAGCAATAAATTTGTTGCTAAAAATTGATATAGCAAGATATTAGCTGCTTAGATATTAAAAGCAATTTAAGAGTTGCTTGGTGGGAGATTAAGGTCACTCGCTCTTGGAATGCAACTTATAGCTTGCTTTCTTGGGCGAGATCATTTCGTGGTAGTGCTTTCGCCAGCCCGGATTGCTTATTGCTGATTTCCCAATCCTGCTCATAGATGCTATGGGATATCGATTTCCAAATTCACAAAAAACACCGCTGTCTCAGCGGGGAACGGCTTTTCTGTAGACGTCCATGAAGTGGGCCTTTGATGCTATGAGGGTTCATTTACGGATGTGTCAGTGAAGAGACATGAACGTTATCAACCCACTCAAGAATCACATTGAGAACACGATGGCGCTAAGCGCACAGTTGTGCGTCGTGATGCTTAAAGATAAGTACATCGATATCGAGCGCGCCTACCAGCCCACCCGCAACGGCGCCGGCCCACGTAGAATCGCGCCCCTCGGTACGGCGTCCTGTGGGTGGAGCAGGTGCAGGCCCGGCAGGCGTTCCAGAATGACGTCCAGCGCCACGGCGAGCTGTCGGCGCGCCAGGTGCATGCCCGGGCACAGGCGTGGCCCCGGCCCGAAGCTGAGCAGCTTCTTGCTGCTGTCCCTGTGCATATCGAACACGTCGGGTTGCTCGAACACCGCTGGGTCGCGGTTGGCTGCCGCGATGGCGAACAGACAGAATGTGGCAGGAGGAATCTCCGTGCCGTGGAATTCGATGGGGTGGGGTGCCGATAGCCGCGGCAGCACCGCCACCGGCGTTTCCCAGCGCAGCAGCTCTTCGATGGCGCCGGTGCGCAGCCCTGGTTCGGTCAGTAACGCCTGCCAGCGTGCCGGGTCGGCCAGCAGGGTGTAGACCAGATTGCCCAGCGCATCGGTGGTGGTGGATGCCCCGGCGCTGAACAGCAGGCGAATGTGGGCGAGAATTTCCTCATCGGTGAGTGTGCGCCCCTCCACTTCAGCCAGCACCAGCCCGGAAAGAATGTCCTCTCGAGGCTCCCGTCTGCGCTGCGCCAGAATCGGCAGGAGATACTGGGTAATGTGCTCTGCGCAGGCGCGCGAGCGCATCGGGTCCCGAGGAAACTCGAGGAAGCCCACGGCCCAGTCGCGGAAAACATCCTCCCGGTCGGTGGGGATGCCCAGCATGCGGCTGATGACGGCAAAGGCTACGCGGTGTGTGAACGCCTGGGCGAAATCGGCACTGCGTTGCCCGCCCAGACGGTCGATGAGTTCGTGGGCGATGCGGGCCAGCCCCTCCTGCTCCATGGCTTCCACCACGCGGGACTGAAACGCCGGTGTCGCCAGTCGGCGATACAGCCGGTGTTGCTCCCCCTCCATGGTCTGGAACGTGACGCCCTGCACGGGCTCGATGGTGATGCGGTAGGCATCGGCAGGTGGGAAGCGGGTGTTGTCGCGAAAGGCCTCGGCCAGTGCCGCGTGGCTGCTGATCAGGAACGCGGGTTGACCGCCGAACAGTGCAGGGCTCAGGGGGCCCCGTTCCCGTGCATCGCGCAAGGCGGTGTGCAGCGCATCTCCGGGAAGGTCCTCATGGGCAAAATCATGGATGCTGGCTGCGGTCATACCGAATCCTCCCCGCTGGGCGGTGCGTGTCACAGTAGCAGCGTTCCCCGCCGTCGGCCATATGACGGTGTATCATGGGGAAATCAGTCACAAGGCCGCCGCCGGGACGTTTTATGTTTATCGCGCAATACATCTTCGATTTCGCCGCACGCACACCGTCCGCACCCGCCATCATCCACAACGACCACGCGATTTCCTATTACGCGTTTGCCGGAGCCATTGCCCGGGCGGCCGGTGAGCTCGCTGGAGTCCTTCCGCAGTCCAGGGGGACGGTTGCGGTGATGGTGCACAACCTGGCCGACTGTTGGGTGGCGACTCTGGCGCTGCAGGCGCAGGGGTATACGACGATCTGTGTTGCGTCGCTGGAGGTGCTGGCGTCGCTGGAGATCACGCCTCTGCTGGGCGTTGTGGTGTGTGGCGAAAAAACGGGCACGGTGGAGCCCTGTGAGCTGGCGCCCGTGCTGACCCTTGGCAAGCCCGTATTTGACGACGCGCTCGCTTTCGAAGCCCCACCGCTGGCGGAGGACGTTGACGACTGTGGGCATATCCTCTTCACCTCGGGAACATCAGGCAAGTACAAGAAGGTGTTTGTGCCCGCGCGCGTGCAACGCGAATCAGACAGGGAGCGCTGTGATTTCCAGGCCTATGACAGCAGCACGCGGTACCACGCCTTGGGCTTCGGCCTGTGGACGGGTAACGGCTACAAGGCGCCCTCCTCGGTGTGGCATGTTGGCGGCACAGCCATTCTGGATCAGCGCAGTGACTGGGTAGAGCCCTTTGTACGCAGCGGCGTTACGCGGGCAACACTGCTCCCGGACATGGCCTTGCGGCTGAGCGAGTGCGAGAGTCTGGCGCAGATGGCGATCCAAACGGGCGCCCGCCCGATTCTCTATATGAGCGGCGGTTTCGTATCAGCCAGGGTCGTTGGCACTTTGCGTGAGCACTTCGATGTGTTCAATTCCTACGGTTGCACGGAAGTGGGCCTCGGGGTTCTCTGGCATGACTACGCCCTGCCGGCGGATCTCAGCTGGATGGTCTCGACCGGGGCCCGGGTGGTCGAAGTGGAAAATGCATCGGGGCAGGTGTGTGCGGTCAACGAGGAGGGTCGATTGCGCATCAAGCTGACCGGGCTGGATGCCAGTGGCTACATGGATGACCCGGAGGCCACCCGCGCGGCGTTCCGCGAGGGCTATTTCTACCCGGGTGACCAGGCCATACAGCGCGAAGACGGCGCATTCCGCATTCTGGGCCGCACTGCCGATGTGGTGATCCTCGCCGGGCAGAAACTCGCGGTGGCGCCCATTGAGGCGAACCTGCAGAACGTTCTGCAGGTGAATTACGTGTGCCTGTTTGCAGGTGTCACGGCATCGGGTGAGCCGGAAGTGGTGATTGCCATGGAGGCGGCCGAGCTGCCCAGCCGCGACCGGCTGGACCACGTCGGGCAGGAGTTCTCCCAGTGGGGTGAGGTGCGCTTCGCACTGCTGGACACCTTTCCTCGCACCCAGTCCGGCACCAGCAAGATAGACCGCAAACGACTGAAATCGCTGCTTTTTCCAGCGTAACGCCAGTCGTCGGCAGCAGCAGCGGCCGGTGCCCTCGGCGATCAATTCGGCTCCCGCCCTACACATCCTGACCGCGCCCCACTAGACTGGGCATGTTTACATTCCGGTCCCCGCCCTCACTGCCCGAGCACGCCGTGGCAGGTGGCGTGGCGCCGGAGTGGCCCACCCGATACAAGGAGATCCACACGCGTGGCCTACGACCTCACCGGCAAGATCAAGCTCATCCAGGAACCCCAGACCTTCAACAGCGGCTTTACCAAGCGCGAAATGGTGGTGACGGTGGAGGACGGCAAATACCCCCAGGACATCAGCCTGGAGTTCGTGCAGGACAAGATCAGCCTGCTTGAGGGGCTGCAGCCCGGCCAGGAAGTCACGGTGACGTTTGACATCCGCGGTCGGGAGTACAACGGGCGGTATTTCAACAACCTGCAAGGGTGGAAAATCAGCGCCGCAGGTGCAGCAGCGTCAGCGCCGCCGCCCGCCACTGAGTCTGCCGGGTTTCCCCAGCAGGCGGGTGATCCCGGCTACAGCGATGACGACATTCCGTTCTGACCGGCGCATGATAGCGGGGTGCCGCCTCCGGGGAGAATAACAGTATGCGCACCGACACCCAGTCCGCCGTTGAGCGGGTTTATCCGGAGATCGATTTCGCGACTGACCCATTGCCGGACTTCCACCAGCGCATGGCTGCCCTGCGTGATGCCGGGCGTCGCGTGGTGCCCGTCAATTATCTCGGCGCAACGGCCTGGATCATCCTGCGCCACGAGGACGTGTCGGCACTGTACCGCAATGAGTCTGGTGTGCCCGCTGCGCCGGCCTATCGCCGGCACTCGGAACCCGCCCAGGGCAAAACCCTGTTGTGTATGGAAGGGGATGAACATCGGGTTAACCGATTGCTGGTTTCGGGCGCCTTTCACCCGGGCGCCATTCGCCGCCGTATAGACACCCTGCTGCGGCCGCTCGCGGATGAGTTGATCGACAGTCTTCGGGGTTGTTCCGGGGTGGATCTGGTGTCCGCCTACACCCACCGTTACCCGTTCAAGGTGATTACCGGCTTGCTCGGCATTCCGGTGGAAGATGAGCCCGAGCTGCACCAGTGGCTTGATGGTCTGTTCCAGTTCCCGTGGAACCCGTCACTAGCGCTGGAGGCCCGGGCGGCGATCACGGACTACCTGGCGCCGATTGTGCAGCAGCGCCGCGCGCAGCCGCGGGACGACCTGCTCTCCCTGCTGGCGGCCGCTGACGTGGAGGGCAAGCGCTTGTCGGATGAGGAGATTTTCTCCTTCGTGCGGCTGATTTTCCCCGCCGGAGCGGATACCACCTACCTGTCACTGGGAAGCCTGCTCTGGGCGGTGTTGCGGGATGAGGCCTTGCGCGCGAGCTTGTTGGCCGACCCCGCCCTGCATGCGGCCGCAGTGGATGAGGGTTTGCGGCTGTATGGAGCGGTGTGCCTGCAGCCGCGCTATACGGAGCGGCAAATCACCGTGGCAGGCGTCACCATACCGGCCGATTCGGCGCTGCTCTACGGCAATGCCACGGCGAATCGCGACCCGGCGGTGTTTGCCGATGCCGACACCTTCCGGCTGGACCGCGGCGCGCACCACAAGTCCGTCACGTTTGGTGGAGGCCCGCATTTCTGCCTGGGTTCACACCTGGCACGCGCGGAGATCGAAGTGTCGCTGGGCGCCCTGCTGGGCCGCCTGTCGGGGCTGCGCCTGGCAGATCCGGCCCAGCCCGGACCGCAGGGCGCGGTGTTGCGGGGCGTCAGGGAGCTGCCGGTGCGGTTCGATGCGGTCCTGCCGGCGGGATGATACTCAGGCGGACTGCGGCGGCATGTAGTTGGCCGCCCACACTACGGTGTCGCTGCCACTGGCGTAGTCGGTGATGAGGGCAGAGCGCACGTTGAAGGTGCTGGCGCTGATCAGCCACTCGCCGTCAATGCGGCGGTATTCATCCTCGTAGAAGCCGCCGAGTTGCACGGTGGTCTTGTCCTGTGTGTTGATGCTGTGGAAACGCAGCCCCACCCGCGCGCGCGCGGTGTCGGCCCCGGTAATCTCGACCAGCATGTTCTCCGCGTGGTGCATGTCGACGATGTGCTCGTGACAGCCCAGGGCGACAAACACTGCAACAAAGTCCTCGCGGTTGGCGAACTGCCCGATATGGCCGAAATTGATGTTCACCGGGCCAGGCGCGAAACAGGCTGTCACCTGCTCGGGTGATTTGTCGTCACAGGCATTCAGGTAGCGGTATTTGAGTTCGCGAATGGCCTGCTTGTCCAACAGGGTCTGCAGTGCGTCCTGCGCATCGGCGCTGTCGACAGCCATGGTGTGCTCCTCCGGGTAACTATGCGCTGCAGCTTACCGCAGGCGCCCGCCGCTGTAAGTCCCCTCAGCCGTCGACCGCAACTTTTGACGGTGCTCCGGCAATTTCCTGAACCAGTCTCGGCAACAGGTAGCCGGGCAGCCGCGCGGCCATCTCGCGGTGCAGGCTGCGAGCCTGGTCCGCAGGCACGTCGAAATGCGCCGCGCCGCTCACCCGGTCGAGCAGGTGCAGGTAGTAAGGCAGTGCACCAGCCGCAAACAGACGCTCGCTCAGTGCGACCTGGGCATCGACTGAATCGTTGATGCCGGCCAGCAGTACCGTCTGATTGAGCAGTGTGATGTCGGCCCCGCGTACCTTGCGGAAGGCCGCTGCGACCCCGGTATCGATTTCATGGGCGTGGTTGGTGTGGACCACCAGGGTACTTTGCAGTCGCGGTGGGGTGAGCGCCCGCAACAAGTCGTCCGTTACGCGCTCGGGGATGACCACCGGCAGGCGTGTGTGTACCCGCAGGCGCTGCACGTGAGGGATGCCCGCGACCTGCTGCACCAGTTCGGTGAGTTGCTGGTCGCTGGCCATCAGCGGGTCGCCACCGCTCAGGATGACTTCGCTGATGCTGTCGTCTGCAGCGATGTAGGCCAGTGCCTCGGGCCAGTCATTGCGGCCATTCTGGTTGTCGGCGTAGGGGAAATGCCGGCGAAAGCAGTAACGGCAGTGGATGGCGCAGCTGCCGGTGACAATCAGCAAGACGCGGCCGCGGTATTTGTGAATGATGCCCGGGTGGGGGTTGGCGCGGCCGGTCTCGCCGTTGGGGTCCGCTGTGAAACCCGCCACCTGCTGCATTTCCTGGGCCCCGGCGAGCACCTGCAGCAGCAGCGGGTCGCGCGGGTCTCCTGCCCGCATGCGCGCCACGAAGCCACGCGGCACCCGCAAAGGGAACTGCTGCATGGCCGCAGCGCTCCAGCCGAGGGCGTCCGGCGAGAGCTCCAGCAGTGCGCAGAGCGCTTCCGGCGATGTCACCAGGTCGCGCAACGCGGCGCGCCAGTCAGCTGCGGGCTGGGCTGTCGTGAGCGGTATCAGTGCGGCCATGGTATCCCCTATCCCAGCCTGTCGCGCAGGCTGTAGAACAGCATCCCGGCCACCAGCCCGGGCCAGCGCAGCAATGTGCCGCCGGGAAAGCGCGGCGAGGGCACGCTGGCCATGACGTCAAAGCGCTCGGCGCTGCCGCTGATCACTTCTGCCAGCAGCTTGCCCGCCAGCGTCGCGGTGGGTACGCCGTGCCCGGAGTAGCCGTGGGCGTAAAACACGCCCTGCGACAGCCGACCGAAATCCGGCATGCGGTTGAGCGTGATAGCGAGTGTGCCGCCCCAGCCATAGTCGATGCGGGTGCGCGCCAGTTCCGGGTAAATGCGCAGCATGTACTTGCGCACGAAACCTTTGATGTCCGCCGGGAAGCGGCGGCTGTAGGACTCGCCACCGCCGAACAGCAGGCGGCGGTCGGCGGACAGTTTCCAGTAGTTGACCACAAACAGGGTATCCGACATGGAGCAGTCGTCCCGGATCAGCTGTTGCGCCAGCGTCTCGGGCAGGGGCTCGGTGGCCAGCATGTAGTTGTTGATGGGCATGATGCGCCCCGCGGCGCGGGGCTCCAGATGCTCAAGGTAGCCGTTGCAGGCCAGCACCAGGTAGTTGCAGTCCACGCGCCCCTCGTCAGTGGACACCGCCACCCTGCCGTCCTCCCGGTAATGCGTCACGCGGCTGCCCTCATGCAGCACAGCGCCCAGGTCCCGCGCAGCGCGCGCCAGGCCCAGGGCATAGTTGAGGGGGTGCAGGTGCCGGGCCCCGCTGTCGAAGGTGGCGCCGTGAAAACCCTGGCCGGAGGTCATCTGGGCCAGTTCATCGGCCTCCACGTAGCGGATGTCGTCGTAGCCGTACACCCGGTTGAGGTGGTCGACATCGGCGGCGAGTTCGCTGGCATCGCCGCGTTTGGATGCCACGTGCAGGTTGCCGCTGCGCAGGTCGCAGTCGATGTCGTGCTCGGCAATCAGGTCGCAGACGGTTTCCACCGCTTCCAGGCCCAGCTGCCACAGGGCCTGTGCCTGCTCCAGCCCCACCCACTTCTCCAGCTGCTCCTGGCCGGCGCGTTGCCCGGTACCCACGTGCCCGCCGTTGCGCCCGGACGCACCCCAGCCGACGCGATTGGCCTCCAGCAGTATCACGCTGTAGCCACGCTGGCGCAGGTGGATGGCCGCTGACAGCCCGGTATATCCCCCGCCCACGATGCACACGTCCGCTGCAGCGGCGCCGCGCAGCGGAGGGAAGGACAGGCTCTGGTTGGCCGTGGCGGCGTACCAGGAGTCAACGTGGGCTTCGGGTTGCATGCCGCGATTATACGGAATCCTGGGCCAAAAGCCGCATTTTGCCGGTGGTCTGACCCTTGCGGCGCTGCGGGCACTGCTGCAAACTCAGGTCGTTCTCCTCCTTGGATTCTGTATGAACACCGACACCCGGGCCATTCACGAGTGGCTCAAGCAGCACAAGATATCGGAAGTGGAGTGTCTGGTGCCCGACATGACGGGTAACGCGCGGGGCAAGTTCATTCCCGCGCACCAGTTCCTGAGCATGGGTAACCCCAAGCTGCCGGAAAGCATCATGATCCAGACGGTCACCGGTGAGTACTCAGATGACCACTGGGATTTTGTCGAGCCGACCGACGCGGACATGATCCTCAAGCCGGATCCGGCGACACTGCGGGTTGTACCCTGGGCCAGGGAACCCACGGCGCAGATCATCCACGACTGCTACAAGCGCTCCGGCGAGCGCCACCCGCTGTCCACGCGCAACGTGTTGCGCCATATCCTGGACCTGTATGCCGCCGAGGGCCTGCAGCCCGTTGTGGCGCCCGAGGTGGAGTTCTACCTGGTGGCGAAGAACACGGACCCGGACTACGAACTGCTGCCACCGAAAGGGCGTTCGGGGCGCCGGGAGTCTGCGCGCCTGTCCTACAGCATTGACGCGGTGACCGAGTTCGAAGACTTCGTCGAGGACATGTACGACTACGCCGACGAACAGAAGCTTCAGGTGGATACGCTGATTCACGAAAACGGCGCGGCGCAGATGGAGATCAACTTCCTGCATGGCGATGCCATGGCGCTGGCCGACCAGGTGTTTGTCTTCAAGCGCACCGTGCGCGAGACCGCGCACAAGCACGGCATGTACGCGACCTTCATGGCCAAGCCCATGCAGCGCGAACCGGGCAGTGCGATGCACATCCACCAGAGCGTGGTGCGCGCGGGGTCGGGCGAAAATATCTTTGTGGACGCGAACGGCCAGCACACCCCCGCCTTCCTGTCCTACATTGCGGGCTTGCAACGCTACACGCCGGAGCTGATCAGTCTCTATGCGCCGAACGTGAACTCCTACCGCCGCCTGGCGCCGGAGATTGCCGCCCCGATCAACCTCAACTGGGGCATGGACAACCGCACCACCGCCTTCCGCGTGCCCTGGGGCCCGCCGGAGTCAACCCGTGTGGAAAACCGCTTTCCCGGCGCCGACGCCAACCCCTACCTGGCAATTGCGGCCACGCTGGCCAGCGGCTACCTCGGCATGAAACAGGGCCTTAGCCCGACTGAGCCGCACCAGGGTACGGCCAATGAGGACGACGTGGCGGTCGCGCGCACCCTGGAGGAGGGGCTGCGCAACCTGCACAACACGCCGGAGCTGCAGGACATGTTTGGCGATCTGTTCCTGCGTGCCTATGCAGCGGTGAAGCTGGACGAGTTCGAGGAGTTCAACCGGGTTATCAGTTCCTGGGAACGCGAGCACCTGTTGCTGCAGGTGTGACGCCGGTCAGCGGGTGGCCTGTCAGAGCTTTTCTTCCAGACCGATGTGCTCAATGCGCGGATAGGGCCGCCAGGTAAAAACCTGCTGGTGGTTGCAGATCATGCAGCGGTGGTCAATCTCGCCGGTTTTCGGGTCCATGTCACCACAGGCAGCCATCATGCCCTTGCCGCAGGCATCACACACGTAATTGACTTCTATCGGCCGGACTTCGCGTTTCAATTCTGGCATGACCCAGCAACCCTCCTGTGAATGTGCGCCTATGCGAGTTCGACCGCCAGTGTACCTGATTCCCGGCCCAGCACCACGCCCCGCAGCCAGCTGCCGCCGTCCGCGTCACGCAGGATATCGCCCACGCCGCCGGGGTGCCTTATGCGCAGTGTGCAGGGTGCCGGAGGGCGGTGCTCTGGCGGCAGGGTCATCGCCGAGAGGGCCTGCTGCACCGCGTCCGCGGCAAAGTCGAAGTGCGCCAGTGTGTCCTGTTCCCGGCCGACTCGCGGGCACAGGGCGCGATCCAGTGCCAGCACCTGCAGTGCACCCTGCGGGTCCTGCCCGTGCGCTTTGCAGTGTGCAGCAATCACTGTCGCAAGCGCCGTGTAGAGGCGCTCGGGTGCCGCGAGGGCGGCCAGGTAGATGGCGTTGCGCTGTTCGTAGATGACCATGCGGTCGCTGTGGTCCAGCGCACCCAATGCGGCCTGAAAGGTGTCGATGATGGCCCGCAGGCACTCGCGCAGCAGCGGCGACACCGGTACCTCGCCCTGCAGTGCCAGCAGGCGTGTAGTCAGCGGCATGATGTAGCCATGTACCAGCAGGATGTGGGCACTGATCAGGAAGTAACCCTCTTCCCCTTCGTCGCGCGAAAAGGTGTGGCAGCCCACCACGTATTCACCCTTGGCCTTGCCGTAGCCGGCGACGGGAATGGCTTCGATGCGGTACTCCTCGCGGCGCGCATAGAATTCCGTGCCCGGCAGCAGGGTGTAGCCGAAGATGTTGATGTTGGGAAAGGTGGCCAGCAGGGTGTCGAGATTGCGTTCGAAGTCCGCGAGGTTATCGCCCGGCAAGCCCCAGATCAGCTCTGCGGCGATGGGTACGCCTTGTTCGGACATCTGCCGCGCAATGGGCTCGTATTCGTTGGCGCTCATGTTCTGCCGGTTGCTCAGGCGCAGCGCTTCCGGCGTGAGAGTCTGCAGGGCGAGCTGGTAGTGTGGCAGCAGCTGGTTGCGGTTCAGCAGCAGAGCGATTTCCTGCACCTGGCGGCTGTGTTTCTTCGACCAAGAGGTGGCGAAGCTGCGCGGCAGCCCGGTGCGTTCCTTGAGTTCGACAATCATCTGCGCCTTTGCCAGGTCCTGCTTCAGGGCGCCGAAGTTGGAGTCGGCCAGCCAGATGTTGGCAATGCCGGCGGCAACGATTTTCTCCCAGTCATCGCGTATGCGCTGCAACGACCACTGGTACATCTTGCTGCCGATGGCTCCGGTGCCCCACTCGCAGAAGGCACATTTGAACGGGCAGCCGCGGCTGGTCTCATAGGCGATGGCCGCGTAGCGCGGGCTGCCGTCCGGATGGGTCAGTTCCAGCACGTCCAGCGGGGACGGGAACGCATCCAGTTCCCGGCAGCGCTCCCGGGCACGGGTGCGCAGCAGCTTGCCGTCCTGTAGAAACGCCAGGCCATCGATCTGCTGCCAGTGCGCCCGACTTTCGCTGTCCAGAAATTGCTGGAAGGTGACCTCAGCCTCTCCGAGAAACACCACGTCCAGCGCTTCCTCGCCGACGTAATCCTCCGCCTGCTGTACGTGCGGGCCGCCGGCAATCAGGGTCAGTTCCGGCGCCAGCTGCCGCAGCCGGTGGGCCAGCGCCAGAAACTCAGCCGCATTCCAGGTGTAGACGCTGAAGCCCAGCACGGGGCGCAGCCCCGCCGCAACCGCCTCACGCACCAGCGCCGGGCCGGTAGCGGACCACGCCTCAAACCAGTGCTCGATGTCGTCAGCCTGCTGGAAGTGGACCAGTTCGATACGGGTGTCGGCGCTGCGGGCGCCGTAGCGCCGGTAGTAGGATGACAGGGCGGCGGTTGTGGTGGGGGGTGCGTTGAATTGCTCTGAGTCCATACTCAGAAGCCAGACCGGGCGCTGCACGTGGCGTGCTCCAACAAGAGTGACGCTGCAATGTAGCGAATTGCGCCGGTTTTGCCCAGAATTTCAGGTAGCGCCGAAAGGCGGGCGCGCGGTGGCGCCCGCAGTGCGTTGCTAGAAGTCGCCCAGTTCCAGGTCGTAGTAGCCCAGCTCTTCGCGCAGGCGACGCTGTTCCAGACGCTGTTCGGCGCGACGGCGCTTTTCCGCCAGGCGCTGCTTCTCGGTGGAAACCGGAATCACGTCGTCGAAATCGTCATCGCTCATATCCAGCAGCGCCGGCTCGAAAATATCGTCCAGGCCATCGTTGTTGGACTGCTCTTGGGTACGCTCAGTCATAAATCACCTCCAGATGATTTACAGCTTCAATTTCGGCGCAATATCACTCAGCACTTTTGGCGAGTAAATCAAAATTTTGTGGCATTTATAACAAAAATCTGCGCCGTGTGAAGCAGGCGCAGCGCGTATTTTTAAAGATTGGTGGCCCGTGCCCATCCCGGGCATTCCCTGTACGCGAGGCTACGTCCCTGTAGTCTGTCTTCCCTGACCAACGGTTAACGGGCCACCCTGCAGACAGTTTGCAAAGCCCGTGCCACTGCGCACAGGGCGTCGCAGCGGGGGCTGTAGTGCGCGCCCTGCCGTTCAGGGGGATGTCGGACGTGTCCGTCAACGTCCGTGGTCAGTTCGCAGGCTGGTCCTGGGTGATGCGCTGCAGAATGTGCAGGGCGGTTTGCTGTGGATCACCGTCTCCGCTGGCAATGATGTGGGTGGCGTAGCGCTCATAGAGCGGCGTGCGTTCCCGGAATACGTCGGCAAAACTGTGCGCGCTGTCGCTGGCGATACCCCGTGGCGGTGCAGCGGCTACCCGGCGGCTCAGCGTTTCCAGGTCCACCTGCAGATAGACCACCGGTCCCGCCGCGCGCAGGCGCTGCATGGTGGCGGGGCTGTAGACCACGCTGCCGCCGGTGGCGATCACACTGTTCTCCAGCGGGGTGCTGAGCAATACCGCTTCCTCCAGCGCGCGCAGTGCCAGGTGCCCCTGCGTGTCCACGATGTCCTGCAGGGTAGCGCCGGCGCGGCGCTGGATGCCCAGGTCGGTGTCGTTGAAATCCAGCCCGGCGAGCTTGGCAAGCAGCACGCCAACCGTGCTCTTGCCCGCGCCGGGCATGCCGATCAGGCTGATGGTGCGGGGCGTGGTGGGACTGTTCTGCACGGGTCCGGGTCCTGACTGCTCTTTGCGCACATTATCC
This sequence comes from uncultured Haliea sp., assembly GCF_963973825.1. Taxonomy (NCBI): domain Bacteria; kingdom Pseudomonadati; phylum Pseudomonadota; class Gammaproteobacteria; order Cellvibrionales; family Halieaceae; genus Haliea; species uncultured Haliea sp. The sequence goes on along the minus strand of NZ_CAXBAE010000011.1, from coordinate 106,181 downwards.
GGCCGCCGGGGCCGGTTGCAAAGCGGCCTCTGCTCCTCGCTGCGCCGCAGGCCGGCTGCATGGCCTGCCGCGCAGCACGCTGTTGCGCCCCTGCGGGTCACTGGTTAGAGTGCGGGCTTACCCACCGGACGACTGACTCAAGGCCTCCCCATGACACTGCAGCACACTCCGCTCGACGCTCTGCACCGGGAACTGGGTGCCCGTATGGTGCCGTTTGCCGGCTACGACATGCCGGTGCAGTACCCCGACGGGATTATTCGTGAACACCAGCATACGCGGCAGGCAGCCGGCCTGTTCGATGTGTCGCACATGGGCCAGCTGGTGTTGCGCGGTGCCGGCAGTGCCGAGCTTCTGGAAACGCTGGTGCCTGCCGACGTGGTCGGCCTTGGTGAGCACTGCCAGACTTATGCCCTGTTCACCAACGCAACCGGCGGCGTGCTGGACGACCTGATCATCACGCGCTGGTCGGCGGATACCTTTTTCCTCGTGGTCAACGCCGCCTGCAAGGTCGAGGACATTGCCCACCTGCGGGCACACCTCTCCGGGCAGACCCTGGAGGTGCTTGAACAGCAGGCCCTGCTCGCCCTCCAGGGCCCGGGGGCGCGCGAGGTGATGCGTCGCCTGTGTCCCGAGGTGGATACACTGACCTTTATGCACGGTCAGGCGGCCACGCTGGACGGAGTTGAGGCCTATATCACCTGTTCCGGGTATACCGGCGAAGACGGCTTTGAAATTTCCGTGCCTGCCGCCAGCGCCGAGGCGCTGGCCCGTCGATTACTCGCCGAGCCCGAGGTGGCACCGGTGGGTCTGGGCGCGCGGGACTCCCTGCGGCTGGAGGCCGGTCTCTGCCTCTACGGCCACGAGCTGAACCCGGATATCGATCCCGTACAGGCCGGCCTGCTCTGGTCGATCGGCAAGGCGCGGCGCCCGGGCGGCGCGCGCGAAGGCGGATTCCCGGGTGCGCAGCAGATATTCCATCGGATGGTGAACAAGCCGCCACTGCGTCGGGTGGGTTTGCGGGTAGAGGGCAAGCGTCCCGTGCGCGAAGGCCAGGCAGTGCTGGATGAGCAGGGCAAGCCCGTGGGCGAGGTCTGCTCGGCGGGTTTTGGTGCCACGGCTGGCGGACCGATCGCCATGGCCTATGTACAGCGCTCGCTGGGAGAGCCGGGCACGCGACTCGCGGTGGATGTTCGCGGCAAGGCGCTGCCGGTGACCGTCGCCGCCATGCCCTTCGTACCCCAGCGCTACTTCCGCGGTTAGGTGCTGCTCAGTGCGCCCAATCCCGCGGGGCGCGAAACTGCTGTGACAGGTAATCCATCTGGTCTGCCAGCACCCGTTCGCGGCTGAGGAAGTGCCACTCCCAGGTATTGGGCCTGAAGGGGACGGCGAGCAGCGGCATCCCGGCTTCCTCCGGGGTGCGATTGTCCTTGGCCCAGTTACAGCGGCGACAGGCCGCGACCACGTTCTCCCAGCGGTCGTCCCCGCCGCGTGATGTGGGCAGCACATGATCCCGGGTCAGCTCGGCCCGGGGAAACTGCTGGCCGCAGTACAGGCAGCGGTGCTCGTCGCGACGAAACAGTGTGCGGTTGCACAGGGGCAGGCTGAAACCGGGCCGTACCCGACCCTGGAGCGCGATGATGGGTTGCAGGCGGATGGCGGAGCGCAGACCGGTGAGCCGCTGGATACCGCCGAACATGGGCGGCAGGGGTTCGCCGATGCCGTAGACAACGTCACCGCGTGCGTACGCAGACACCGCCTCCTGTGCGCTGAGCCAACCGCGTGGTTGGCCCGCGACGTCCAGTTTCAGGATGTTTTGCATGGGTCGCCACTCCGCGGAGTTCCCCTAACGCTACTCAAGATGCGTGACATTTACAATCGTGCAGAATGCCGCCGCCGGTGTGCGCCTAGTGCGCGGTCCAGTGCCCCTCCACCAGTACCTCGCCTGCAGATAGAACCCGGCCCAGAAAGCGATCACCAGGACGGACTTCGCCCACCCCGGCGGGGGTTCCTGTCATGACCAGGTCGCCGTCTTCCAGCGTCAGAAAGCCTGACAGGTTGCGCAGGATCTGCGCCGGCGGGTAGAGCATCATGTCCACGGTGCCAGCCTGACGCAGTTCGTCGTTCACATACAGTTCCAGGGCCAGTGCGTCCAGTGGGGTGTCCAGTGCGACAAAGTCGCTACAGAGGGCGGCGCCATCAAAGGATTTGGCGCGCTCCCACGGCAGGCCCTTGGCCTTCAGCTGTGTTTGCAGCGCCCGCAGGGTGAGATCCAGCCCGAACCCGACGGCGTTGAAGGCGCCGTTTTCCCACAGCAGTACGATCTCCCCCTCGTAGTGCACGGGCTCACCGCGCGCGGCGTGCAGCGTGTTCCCCAGCGCCGAGTTGGGCTTGATGAACACCACCATATCGTCGGGCATCTCATTGCCCAGTTCACTCACGTGGGCTGCGTAGTTGCGGCCGATACAAACGATTTTTGAAGGCTGCAGAAGGCGTTGATCGACGCGGATGCTGTGCACGGGGAGGGTCCTTGCGGTGGGGCCGTTGAGTGACGTCATGGTCTCGCTGCCGGGCGACTTTGGCAAGGGGCGGTCCGGCCAGGATCGGCCCGGCCAGGATCGGCCCGGGCAGGTGCGGGGATTGCGAGTTTCAATTGGCAGCTTGGCGACAGTCTGCTGCGGTAAAACGCGCTACGCTCCCCGGCTGTTCCATCCGATGCTGAATAAACAGGGGATAAACGTGATGGCGAAGATGACGATTGCGCCCGCAACGCCGGCCGACTACCGGCGGCTGGCGGAAAAGCGGCTGCCCCGCTTTTTGTTTGACTATATCGACGGCGGCAGCGGCACCGAGCAGACACTGGCGGCCAATTGCCGCGACTTTGACCACATCCTGCTGCGGCAGCGGGTGATGCGTAATGTCGACAACGTGGATACTACAGCGGACCTCCTGGGTCGCAGCGCTTCGATGCCACTGATGCTGGCGCCCGTGGGTATGGCGGGTATGTTTGCCCGGCGCGGCGAGGCGCTGGCTGCGAGTGCGGCCCGCAAGGCGGGCATTCCCTTCACCCTCTCCACGGTGGGAATTTGCCCACTTGCGGAACTGAACGGACCCGGCAAGGAGCCCGTGTGGTTTCAGCTGTACATGCTGCGTGACCGCAGTGCCGTGGAATCCCTGTTGGCCAGCGCGCGGGAGAGCGGTTGCGACACATTGCTTTTCACCGTGGATCTGGCAGTGCCCGGCATGCGCCACCGCGACACCCGCAGTGGCATGGTGGGTGCCAAACCCCTGCCCATGGCGCTTGCCAAGGCGTGGCAACTGGGCACCCGCCCGCGCTGGGTCGTGGATGTGGGGCTTCGGGGCAAGCCGCACACGATTGGCAACCTGTCGCACCTGGTCCCGGATCCCACGGACCTCAACGCCTATAAACAGTGGATTGAGTCCCAGTTCGATCCCACGGTGACCTGGGATGATATCGCCTGGTTGCGCAGCCTGTGGCCGGGCAAACTGGTGATCAAGGGCGTAATGGAGCCCGAGGATGCAGAGGCTGCGGTGGCCGCTGGTGCCGATGGCGTCATCGTGTCCAATCACGGCGGACGCCAGCTCGACAGCGTTGCCTCCTCCATCAGCAAGCTGCCGGAAGTACTGCGTGCCGTGCAGGGCCGGGCCCAGGTATTCCTGGATGGCGGTGTCCGCAGTGGTCAGGATGTGGTCAAGGCCGTGGCCCTCGGGGCCGATGGTGTGCTGATGGGTCGGCCCTGGGTCTGGGCACTGGCCGGCGCCGGTGAGGCGGGTCTCTCCGACCTGCTGGAAACCCTGCGGCGGGAAATGCAGGTCGCCATGGCCCTGATGGGTGTCAGCCGCCTGGATGAACTGCACCCCGACCTGTTGGAGGCCCGGCCCGCCTGAACCGGCGCCACGCGCCCGGCAGCAGGCGCATGGTGTAAACTCGCGGATTTGTCGGCTCCGGGTGCGGACGCAGCGCAAGCCGGGCAACGGGAACGCGGGCGATGACTGAGTGGATGGAGTGGGCACCGCTGGTGCTGACTATGGTGGGCACCGGCGTGTTGGCCGGCGTCATGGCCGGCCTCCTGGGCGTGGGGGGTGGCATTGTCATTGTCCCGGTGCTGGACACCGCGCTGGGCGCGTTGGCGGTCGATCCGGCAATCCGCATGCATATCGCCGTTGCCACATCGCTGGCGACCATTGTGCTGACGTCGCTATCCTCTGCGCGGGCGCACCACCGGCGCGGCGCGGTGGACTTCCAGCTTGCCCGCAGCTGGGGGCCGTTGATCTTCTGCGGCGCGGTATTCGGCGCCTGGCTCGCTTCACGTCTGCACGGCAACGTGCTGGCACTGGTGTTTGGTGGCGTGGCGATTCTGCTGGGCCTGCGCATGCTGCTCTTCGGTGGCCGCAATCCCGCGCCCGGGCGCGAACTGTCCCCGGGCGGATTGGCGCGACTTTTTCCACTGGGTATCGGCGGCCTGTCGAGCATGATGGGTATCGGCGGCGGGACCTTCAGCGTGCCGGTACTGACCCTGCTCGGTCACAGCATACACCGCGCGGTGGGCACCTCCGCCCTGTTTGGTTTACTGATCAGCCTGCCCGGCGCCCTGGCCTATGTGGCAACGGGTTGGGGTGACGACCGCCTGCCGGCCGGAAGCCTGGGGTTTGTCAGCCTGCCTGGCCTCGCCTGCATCGCGCCCATGACCGTTTTGGCAGCGCCGCTGGGGGCACGTCTGGCCCACCGCCTCTCTGCGCGCCAGCTCAATTTTGCCTTTGGCGTGTTTCTGGTGCTGGTCGCCAGCCGCATGCTCTATCGGGCCCTGTAGCCACGCCACCCATAGGCGCGGTCAGCGCAACAGCAGCAGCGTCATTTCGGCCTGGCTCAGCATGCGTGTGGTGTTGCTGCCGACAAAGAACTGGCGAATGCGCGAGTGGCCCCAGGCCCCCATGACCATCAGGTCCACCTGTTGCTCCCGGTGGTAGCGGTTCAATGTGGACTGCACGTCCCCCTCAAGCGTCGCGACGGTGACCGCAAAGCCGGCGGCCTGCAGTGCCCCGGTCGCTTCGGCAACCTGTCGCCGCTGGTCCTCGGTCAGCGGCCCCACTGAGACCAGGTGGCAGGGCAAGCCCGCCAGCAGGGGGCTGCCGGCCACCCGGTCCAGGGCTTTCTGCGCGGTCGCGCTGCCGTCGAAGGCAATCATGAAGGAGCGCGGCGGACGGAATACCTGCAGCGTCACCAGAATGGGTCGCTGGATCCGGCGCACAACGCTTTCGAGGTGTGAGCCAATGGCGTTGGCCTCGGCGGCATGATCCTCGCCCTGACGCCCGAGGATGACCAGTCGCGTGTCATCTTCAAGGTCCGCCAGCGTACTCACCAGATCACCGTGACGCTGGCGCTGCGTCACCTCGGCGGCGCCCGCCCGGCGGGCGACGGCCTCGGCTGCCTGCAGCAGGTGCTTGCCGTGCTCCAGCGCCAGCCGCTCCCGGCGCTCGTCCAGTGCGGTGAGCTCCTCCAGCAGGTGCTCGCGACTGCCCAGGCCGATGGCGCCTGAGAGATCTGCTGCGGGCGGCGTGGCAGGTTTCTCCAGGGCGTGCAACAGGGTCAGTGGTTGCGCCAGGCGCTGGCTGGCCCAGGCCCCGGCGAGGCTGATGGCTTCGGTGCTGGCTGAGCCGTCAATGCAGGCAATGATGGTGTGCATAGGGCAATCTCCCGGTCAGTGCCCCGCCAGCAGCGGGTCGCTGGCATCGGGTTTGTCGTGTACGCCGAAGCGGTCGACGATGGTGGCGCTGGCGGCGTTCATGCCGATCACCTCCACGGCCGCCCCCTCGCGGCGGAACTTGATCACGACCTTGTCGAGGGCCGACACCGAGGTGATGTCCCAGAAGTGTGCGCCGCTGACGTCGATAGTGACACGCTCCAGCGCTTCCTTGAAGTCGAAGGCCGCGGTGAAGCCATCCGCCGTGGCAAAGAATACCTGCCCGATCACGGTATACACCCGGTGGCCATCGCCTGCATCGGCAGACTGGACCAGCATGAAACGGCTGATCTTGTTGGCGAAAAACAGCGCCGCCAGCAGTACACCAACGAGCACGCCCAAGGCCAAGTTGTGAGTGCTCACTACCACGATAACCGTTGAGACCATAACGATGCTGGAGGACAGTGGGTGGGATTTCAGGTTGCGCAGAGAATCCCAGGAGAAGGTGCCGATGGACACCATGATCATCACCGCGACCAGTGCGGCCATGGGAATCCGGCTGATCCAGTCGTCCAGGAACACCACCATGATCAGCAGTAACATGCCGGCTGCGAAGCAGGACAGGCGGCCCCGCCCCCCGGACTTCACGTTGATTACCGACTGGCCGATCATGGCACAGCCCGCCATGCCGCCCATCAGGCCGGCACCGATGTTGGCGATACCCTGGCCCTTGCACTCGCGGTTCTTGTCGCTCTCGGTGTCGGTGAGATCGTCGATGATGGTTGCTGTCATCATCGACTCCAGCAGGCCCACCACCGCCAGCGCCGCGGCGTAGGGAAAAATGATGCCCAGGGTTTCCAGTGTCAGGGGCACATCTGGCCACAGGAAAACCGGCAGCGTATCCGGCAGTTCTCCCATATCCCCTACGGTGCGGATATCCAGGCCCAGCAGGAGCGCGACGGCCGTCAGGGTGAGAATGCACACCAGCGGCGAAGGCACCAGCTTGCCGACGACGGGCAGCCAGGGGAACAGGTAGATAATGCCCAGCCCGCTGGCCGTCATGGCGTAGACATGCCAGGTCACCCCGGTCAGCTCCGGCAGCTGGGCCATGAAGATCAGGATTGCCAGGGCGTTCACAAAGCCGGTGACCACCGAGCGTGAAACGAAGCGCATCAGTGAGCCCAGTTTCAGGTAGCCCGCGAGAATCTGCAGCACGCCAGTCAGCACGGTGGCCGCCAGCAGGTATTCCAGGCCGTGCTCCTTGACCAGGGTAATCATCAACAACGCCATGGCACCCGTGGCGGCGGAGATCATCCCCGGTCGGCCCCCGGTGAAGGCGATGACCACGGCGATACAGAAGGAGGCGTAGAGCCCCACCTTCGGGTCGACACCGGCGATGATGGAAAAGGCGATGGCCTCGGGTATCAGCGCCAGTGCCACGACCAGCCCGGCGAGCAGGTCGCCACGTATGTTACCCAGCCAGTCCTGTTTCAGAGTATCAAGCATGCTGTCTGTCTTCTTGCCTGCGGTGAGTGACGGCCGAACGCGACGACACCCGGGTGATGTGTTTCCCGGTGTGAGACGGCCGTGGTGGAAGGGGGCGGATTATCCGGCAAGCCGCCGCATGTGACCACCGCGATGTGAACTTGTACCGGGATCGGTCAGGCGACCACCCTGCGCGGGCTTGTGCCTCGCGCTAGGGCTCGTGGTTTTCCACGTCGCTCGGCCCGGCCTGGCGCGGCCCGGCCTGGCGCGGCCCGACCGAACGCGGCCCGACCTGCCCCTGCTCCAGGGCGGCGGTCAGCAGGCGCAGCTGTCTCTGCACATCATCCAGCTGTTGGGCGATGAGGTCGCGTTCATCGTGCGCCTGCTGGGCTTCGCGGGCGTTCTGTTCAGCGGTCATCACACCCAGCACGGCGCCGACCATCATGTTGAGGAAAATAAACGCGGTGAGAAAAATGAAGGTCAGATAGTAGAACCAGCTCAGCGGATACGCTTCCATCGTGGCGTACATCACGTCGGTCCAGTCCTCGAATGTGGCCACGCGAAACAGTGTGAGCATGGCAATCGCCACGTCCCCCCACAGCGTTTCGTCCACCTCCGCGAACAACATGGAGCCGACCGCAGCGTAGATGTAGAAAATGATGAACATGAGCAGGGCGATATAGCCCATGCGCGGTATCGCCTTGAGCAGCGAATTGATCAGGAAGCGCAGTTCCGGCACCACCGACACCAGACGCAGGACCCGGAACACCCGCAGCAACCGTCCCAGCAGCACGGCCTGTGAGTTGTCCAGCGGAATCAGGCTGCCGATCACCACCAGGGTATCGAAAATGTTCCAGCCATCGCGGAAAAAGCGGCGCTTGTCGGGGCAGGCGGCGAAGCGAAAGAGGATTTCCACCAGGAAAAACAGGGTAATGGCGGTATCCATAATACCCAGGGTGCGCTCCGCCAGTGGCGGCAGATCGTAGGTTTTGGCGCCGATGGTTAATGCCGACAGGAGAATGATGGCGATCACGGCGCCCTGGAAGATACGGCTGGATTCTATACGCCGCAGCAGCCCGGAGCCGGAGGACGAAAGGGAAGCGCTGGACATGGGGCCTTGCCTGAGTCAGTCGGTGTGCGCCGATTCTAGAGTGCCGCAGGGGACTTGAACAGGCGGGAGACGGCGGAGCAGGGCCGTCCGGACCCGCTTGTGCTCAAGCGCCTCAGCGCTTGCAGCTGTCGATCTCGTTCTGCGAGAGCCCCAGGTCCCGCGCCGCCTGCTCGAAGTCCTCTCTGGTCGCATTGGCGTCGGCGATGTCCCGGCTGGCTTCGGAGATGTCACTGGCGATGTCGCTGCTGCCGCCGTAGCGTGACGCGGTACGTGAGACTGTGTTGAACAGGCTCATCAGCCCCTGCTTCTGCTTTCTCGCCTGCTCGGCTTCGGCGATTTTGCGTTGCAGGCATTCCTGCTCGGTTTCCACCGGTGCCGCGGCCTGCGCCGGCGAGCCACCGCTGTTCACTCTGGACTTGAGGATGCCAGCCAGCTGCGGGCTGGCGCTGCCGGTCACCTCCAGCTGGTTGTCGGCCTGAAACTGTGAAATGGCAATCTGCGTTTCCACGGTTTCCACGCCATCTACCGGCCCAGGTTGATAGCCTAGCGCCGCCAGATCCGTCTCGATGCTCTGGATCAGCGGGTCGGCCTGCGCCGCCGCAATCATCAGCGGCAGTGTGAAAACGGCGAGTGCACTCGCCAGGGTGCGGCTCACGGTTGTGTGTGGTGCGCGCGGCTGAAGCATGGTGTGGTCCCCTCTTTTCTGCTGCCCGGCGGGCCAGTGTTGCGGCGGAGCGCTGACCAGAGGGTTCACCCGGCTCCCGTCAGCTCGCGGATGATGATACTCCAGTGGTCGAGTGCCTCGTCAAACGCTTTGATCGGCACACGCTCATTCAGGCCGTGGGCGTACATCTCGTCCGGGTTCATGAAAATGCTGCCTACGCCCCAAGTGGGGATGCCGGCGTTGCGGAAATGCATGGCATCGGTGCCGCCGGACGACATGTAGGTGATCAGTCGCAGGTCGGGGTGGCGACTGTGCACCGCCTTGCTCACCGCTGACAGCACGTCCGCGCGCAGCTCGGAAATCGGGCTTTCGGTGACCTCGGTGAGCAGTTCGAATTCAGCGCCGCTGTTGGCCACTACCGCTTCCAGCTCGGCCTGGATGTCGGCGGCCTTGACGCCGGGGAAGATCCGGCAGTTGACCGTCGCGGTGGCGGACTGGGGCAGGGCGTTCTCGGCGTGTCCGGCGCGCAGCATGGTGACCACGCAGGTGGTGCGTGTGGAGCCGACGTAGGACGGCTCGGTGCGCAGCCGCTCGGCAGCGTGTTCATCATCGGGGTTGTAGGCAAAACGCACCATGGTTTCACCGAGTTCTCCGCCCAGCTGTTCGCCGATATTCTGGAAATAGGACAGCGTCATCTCGCTCCACATCACCGGGAACCGGTGCGCCTCTATCGCCTTGATAACATCGGCCAACTCGTAGATGGCGTTGTCGTCCCGTGGCCGGCTGCTGTGGCCACCGGGGTTGCGCACGGTGATTTCCCAGGTGGCATAGGTTTTTTCCGCTGCCTGGATCTTGTAGCTCACCGCATCGCCGTTGCTGTCGAGGTCGCCGCCGCCGGCGTCGGAATTGAGGGCGAACTCGGCCTCGGCGAGTTCCGGCATCTCGGAAGCCATCATGCGTGTGGTGGTCATGCCGCTCTCTTCGTCACCGGAGAACGCGAGGATGAGGTCGCGGTCCGGCACGAAACCCTCGCGCCGCAGACGGATGAACGTCGCGGTGAGCTGTGCAACACCAAATTTGTTGTCGATGCTGCCACGGGCGTAATAGTTCACCGCATCCTGGGTCAGGGTGAAGGGTGGACGCTCCCAGTCCGCTGCCAGGGCCTCCACAACATCCAGGTGGCCGAGCAACAGGATGGGCTTGCGGCCGGCGCTGCCGTCGCCGCGATAGGTGGCGATGAGTGTGGCGAATTCGCCTTTCGGCACCACCCGCACGTCCTCCTCGGAAAAGCCCGCAGCGATCAGCTCATCGGCGAGATACCGGGCAACGCGGGGTGTATTGCCCTGCGCCTTGGAGGTATCCACCTCGACAATGGTCTTGTAGATCTCGAACGCCTTGCGCGCATGGGTCTCGTCTGCTTGTGCGGCGGTCTGGCTCGCGAGCAGTGCGAGGCAGGCGCTGCACGCCAGCTTTTTGAGTGACATCGTGTGCTCTCCACAGAGTGTTGTGAAAAAGGTTAGCACATTCGCGCGGCCGCACCGCTGGTCGTCTGCAGGTTTTGGCGTATGCTTGTCGGGTAGACGTCGAGGACCCCCGTGAACAGTACGCCCCCCACCACCCAGCGGCGCAATGTCTGGCTGCGCGACACGCTTTCGCGTTCGCGCCGCGACGCTGTGTCCAGTTCCATGATGACCGGCATTTGCGACAACTACCTCGGTGCCTTCGCCATATCCCTGCGCGCCAGCCTGGCACAGATGGGCTGGTTGATGGCCGCCCCGCAGCTGGCAGGGGCGCTGTTCCAGCTGCTGTCGGTGTGGCTCTGCCCGCGTTTTTCCCGGCGCCGGGCAATCGTCACCGGCGTGGTCCTGCAGGCGCTGGCGGTGCTGGGGATGGCGCTGATAGCGTTTATCCGCCCCGACAACGCCGTCACCTGGTTGATCGTGTTGGCGGTGCTCTACCAGGCCAGCGCCAACTTCGTGCAGCCGCAGTGGCGCAGCTGGATGGGCAGCGTGGTGCCGCCACGGCGCCGCGGGGCCTTCTTTGCGGGGCGCACGCGCCTGACCATGATCACCAGCTTCGCCGTGTTTGCGGGCGGCGGTGCGCTGCTCGGCCTGTTCCAGCGTTTCGAGCTGGCCTGGCTGTGTTTTGGTGCACTGTTCCTGCTCGCCGCAGCGGGCCGCGGCGCTTCCGCACACCAGCTACGGCGCATGCACGACCCGGATCACAGCAGCGTGCCTGGCGCCATATCCTTTACGGCTACCCTGCACCGTGTGCGCGATGCCTTCCGCGACAAGACCTTTTACCAGTACAGCCTGTTCATTGCCGGCATGCAGTCTGCCGTGGCAATTTCCGCACCCTTTTTCAGTGTGTACATGCTGCGCGACCTGAATTACAGCTACTGGCAGTTTTCCGCCAATACCGGCATCGCCATCCTCACACAGTTCTTCACCCTGTCGGTCTGGGGGCGTATCTGTGACCGCTGGGGCAACCGCTGGGTCATGGTGTCCAGCAGCCTGCTGCTGCCGGTAGTGCCTGCGTTGTGGCTGGTATCCAGCGACTTCACTTACCTGCTCGCGGTGCAGGTGCTGTCGGGGCTGGCCTGGGGGGGCTTCACCCTCAGCACCGCCAACTACCTCTACGACCTGCGGCCACCGCGGTCGGATTTTGCGAGCTATGCGGCGGTGCAGTCTTCGCTGGGCGCGGTCGGCATTTTTTGTGGCGCCCTGTTCGGTGGTTATCTGGCCGGGCACCTCTCGGATCTCGCGGCATGGCTCCCGGAAAGCTGGCAGCCGCTGCATCCGGTCGTGCTGATTTTCCTTGTATCGGGCCTGCTGCGGGGCATTATTCTTGCCTGGTTCATTCCCCGCTCGGTGGAGCTGCGCGTGCGCCAGCGCCCTGACCTGCTGCAGGTGGTTTACCGGATTTCGCGCTTCACCCCGGGTGCAGGCATTGTGTTGGACTGGCTGACGGTAACGCGCAAGCGACGCGACTGAGGCTATACTCAGGGAGAAGGGCGCGGAGGGCGCCCCTGCAACCGACCGGGAGTAAGCACTGCATGCATCAATTGAGTGGACTCGACGCGACGTTTCTGTACGCAGAGATGAACAATTCGCCGATGCACATCGCGCCCCTGCTGATTTACGACCCCGCCACCACCGGCCGCGATGTCGTGCGTTTCAAGGACATTCTCGCCACCTTCGCGGAGCGGCTGGATCGCTCCCCCGTATTCCGGCGCAAGCTGGCGATGGTGCCGCTGAACCTGGACCAGCCCTACTGGGTAGACGATGACCGTTTCGACCTCGAGTTCCACGTGCGCCATATCGCCCTGCCGAAGCCCGGTGACTGGCGCCAGCTGTCGATTCTGGCGGCACGGCTTCACGCCCGGCCGCTGGACCGGGCGCGCCCGCTCTGGGAGGCCTACATCATCGAAGGCCTGGACAACGTGGCAGGGCTGCCGCCGGGCTGTTACGCCATGCTGCTCAAGGTGCACCATGCGGCGATCGACGGGGCGTCCGGGGTCGAGCTGATTTCTGCACTGCACGACCTGTCTGCCACACCGCCGCCGCCGCGCCCGGTGGCGCCCCCCTTGCTGGACCCTGCGCCCAGTACGGCCGAAATGCTCTGGCGGGCCTACAAGGTCAACATGAAAGCGCCGTTTCGACTGGCGCGCATGGTTGGGCAGGGCATTCCCGCCTGGCGTCGCGTGCACGAGGGGGTCAAGGCGAAGAAGTTTCGTACACTGGGTGACAAGGAGCGCACCCGCTTCAATGCAGCCGTGTCGCCGCACCGGGTATTCGGTGCAGTGGATTTTGACCTCGCCGTGATTCGCCGGGCGCGTGAAGCGGTGCCGGGGGCGACGGTCAACGATGCCATCCTGAGCATCGTCGGCGGCGCGCTGCGCCAGTACCTGATGGACAAGCAGGAACTGCCTGCGAAGAGCTTGGTGGCGGGGGCGCCGGTGAATGTCCGCAGTCGCGACGAGGCGCACAGCGGTGGCAATCAGGTATCGATGATGACCATCCCGCTGGGCTCGGACGTTGCGGAGCCCCTGGAACGCCTGCGCAGCGTGCACCGGGACGCGGTGGGCTCCAAGGCCTACCACGAGGCGGTCGGGGCGCGCTTCATGACCGACATGACCCACAGCCTGCCGGCGGAACTCGCCGCCCTGGGCGTGCGCGCGGCACTGGGTTCGGGGCTTATGGCGGGCATGAAGCCGATCTTCAATACGATCGTGACCAATGTGCCAGGCCCGCAGGTGCCTCTGTATATGTGTGGTGCGCACGTCGTGCGCAGCTACGGCCTCGGCCCCTGCATTGACAATATGGGGTTGTTCCATGCGGTCACCAGCTACGACGGGCAGATTGCTGTGTCGTTCCAGGCCTGTCGCGCGATGATGCCGGACCCGGGCTTCTACGAGCAGTGCCTGCAGCGCGCCTATGCGGACTTGCAGGCAGCGGCGGAAGCGCCGCGGAAGAAACCCGCGGCCAGGCGCAAAAAAGCGGCGGGTAAGACGCAGCCTCGCGTCACCAGGACGCGCAAGGAAAGCGTGCCCAAGGCGAAGTCAAAGGCCACAGCAAAAGCGAAGGCGCGTCCGCGCAAGCGGCCCGCCTAGTTACTGGCGTTCAGGCACGGGTGAGCGGTGAATGGGGGCGCTCAGGGTGCCGTCGCGGTCGATGCGCCAGGGGGCCCCTTCACACACGGCGTAGTTGCGGCAATCGGGGGTGCAACCGCGGCAGGGCAGCCGGGGGTGTTGTGTCTCTGCGGTATTCCTCGTTGTCATTCAGCACTCTCCTGAGTCTCGCGCAGTATACGGCATTTGCCCGCGCTCCGATCAGCGCAGGCACGGTTAGCCGCTGCGGGCGAGCAGGTGGCAGGCCGCCGCGTGGTTGCCTGTCAGCGGTGCCAGCCCGGGTTCGGCCTCGCTGCATCGCGGCTCAGCGCGGGGACAGCGCGGATGAAAGCTGCAACCCGTGGGTGGGTTGATGGGCGAAGGTACGTCCCCCCGCAGCACATCGCGCTGTGCCTTGCGGTGCGGGTCCGGCACGGGTATGGCCGAGATCAGGCTCTGCGTGTAGGGGTGGCTGGCCTCCCGGTAGAGTGTTTCGCTGGGGGCCGTCTCCACGATTTTGCCCAGGTACATGATCGCAACCCGGTCTGAAACGTGCTTGACCACCGCCAGGTCGTGGGCGATGAACAGGTAGGCGAGGTTGAATTCGCGCTGCAGGTCGACCAGCAGGTTGAGAATCTGGCTTTGGATGGACACGTCCAGTGCCGATACCGGCTCATCGCAGATCACCAGCCTGGGGTTCAGGGCGATGGCCCGTGCAATGCCGATACGCTGTCGCTGACCCCCGGAGAATTCAAAGGGAAAGCGCGTGGCCGAGCGGGCGGGCAGGCCGACGATGTTCAGCAGCTCCGCGACGCGTTTGCGGCGCCAGACGCGGTCGCCGATACGGTGCACGATGAACGGTTCTTCAAGGATATCGCCCACGGTGTGCCGCGCATTCAGTGACTCCATGGGGTCCTGGAAAATCATCTGGATGTCCTGCCGGAGTGGGCGCAGGGTGCGGGGCCGCATGTGCGTGATGTCCTCGCCGGCGAAGCGGATACTGCCGCCGGTGGGCGTGTAGAGCCGCGTGATGCAGCGCCCCAGGGTCGATTTGCCACAGCCAGATTCACCGACCAGACCCAGTGTTTCCCCCGGATTGATGGTGAATGACACGCCATCCACGGCGCGGTTGAAGGCCCGGGCACGCAGGAACAGACCCTCGCGCACCGGGAAGTGCATCTGCAGGTTGCTGACTTCCAGCAGGGGCGCGCTCACAGTTCTTGCCACCGCAGGCAGCTGACCGCGTGGCCGGCCGCCACCTGCTCAGGTGCCGGAAGCTGCTCCCGGCAGCGGTCCACGGCAAAGGTGCAGCGGTTCTCGAAGCGGCAGCCCAGCGGCAGGTCGCGCAGACCGGGCACCATGCCCTCTATCACGCCGAGGCGCGACTTTGCCTCAGTCTCCAGCCGCGGTATCGAGGCCAGCAGACCGCGCGTGTAGGGGTGGGCCGGCCGGTCGAAGATGTCAAACACGGAGCCCTGCTCCGCGACCTTGCCGGCGTACATCACCACCACCTGTTCGCAGGTTTCCGCGATCACGCCGAGATCATGGGTGATCATGATCACCGCCATCCCCATCCGCTTCTGCAGGTCGGCGATCAGCTCTAGTATCTGGGCCTGAATGGTGACATCCAGCGCCGTGGTGGGTTCGTCGGCGATCAGCAGGTCCGGCTCGCAGGCCAGCGCCATGGCAATCACCACCCGCTGGCGCATGCCGCCGGACAGCTGGTGGGGGTATTCGCCCAGGCGCAGGTCCGGCGATGGAATGCCTACCCGGTCGAGCATGTCGGCGGCGGCGCGCAGCGCGTTGGCCGGCTCGCAGACCTTGTGCAGCAGCATGCCCTCGGTGAGCTGGCGGCCGATGGTATGCACCGGGTTCAGAGCCGTCATGGGCTCCTGGAAGACCATGCCGATGCGCCGCCCGCGAATCTTCTGCATGGCGGGAATATCGAGCCGGGCGAGGTCGGTACCCTGGAACCGCAGGCTGCCGCCCGCAATCCGACCCATGGGCTGCGGCAGCAGGCGCATGATCGACAGCGCCGTCACGCTCTTGCCGCAGCCGGACTCGCCGACGATTCCCAGCGTGGCCCCGGCTTCCACCGTGAAGCTGACGCCGTCCACCGCGCGCACCAGGCCCTCATCGGTGGCGAATTCGGTGATCAGCTGGTCGACCTCAAGCAGTGCCACGGCCGGCTACTCCGCCCATTGGTCATGGACGCGGATGACGGGGTCGAAACGCGTGCCGTCGCGACGGGCAGCCTCGGTCTCTGCCTTCATATCGGTGTCGATCCAGTGCACGAAGGCCTCGCCAGGCCCCTGCGCGTGCTTGTGCGAGAAACCCTCGGGGTAGCGCAGCCAGCGCCAGTGGCCGATGCGGAAAAAGCCCTGGTAGAACCCGGGCACGAAGGAGGCGTGCTCGTGGTGCATTTCCGTCATCCGGTGTGCCAGCTGGATCATCTCATCGCGGTCGCTGGAGCGCCGATAGCGTTCAATCAGCTGATCCATTTCCAGAATTGCAAAGCTTTCCAGGTTGTTGGTCTGGGTCTTCAGTTTGCGTTCGGGATTGACACTGCCATCGTCCAGGAAGGCCCTGTCGTAGGCGTTGTCCGAGTGATAGTGCTCCCAGAAGCGGGGGTACAGTTCCAGGAACACGCCAAAGGCGGTGAAGAAGATGTCGTGTTGTTTTTCCTGCACCTTCTTCCAGCCTACGGTGCCATCGAGCACTTCAATGCGCAGATCAAGGCCCGCCTTGGCCGCTTCCTCGCGCAGGATGGTCAGCACATCGCGCAGGCTCTCGTAGCCGGTGGAGAGCGTGAAGGCCAGTCGCTGGCCCTGGTCATTGACCAGAATACCGTCGGCGCCACGCTCGGTGAAACCCGCCGCCGCAAAGTGCGCCTGGGCCTTGCTGATGTCGAAGGTGCGTGCGGTGATGGTGGGGTGGGTGAACTCACCGAAGCCTTCCTGCCCGGTGTTCATGCGCGTGTTGTCACCGCGGAAGAACTTCTCGATCACCAGCTCCCAGTTCGTGGCGTAATTGATGCCCAGCCGGATATCGCGGTCACTCAGCAGCGGCTGGGCTGTGTTGATCCACAGGCCGAAATTGGGCCGCGGGCGCTGGTTGTAGTACATCACCTTGTGAATGTACCCGGCCTGGATGTCCGGGTCGCTGTCTGGCAGCTTCTCATACCAGTATTCCGCAAGACCCAGCCCGAACTGGTCGATATCGCCGCGCTTGAAAGCTTCGAAGGTCTTGGCGTCGTCGCGAATAACCGTGAACTGGATACGGTCCGGATTGAAGCGGTAGCGCCAGTATTTTTTGTCCTTTGCCCACCAGTCCTTGTTGCGTGTGAGGGCGATGGAGCGCCCCTTGCGCACGTCCTCCGGGCGAATGATGTAGGCGCCGGGCGTGGGTTCGAATTCCCACTGGTAGCGCTCGCTGAAGTCGTCACCCATGTCGGTGTAGAAGTGCTGGGGAATAGGCCGCAACAGGAGCACGCGCTCATCGAGGTCCGGCTTCAGTTCGCGGGTGGTGATGGAGATGGTGTAGTCATCGTAGCGGGTGATGTTGGTGTAGGTCGTGCTGTAGAAGTTGTTGTACCAGGGCGCCATGATGTAGGGCGAGCGGTAGAACCAAAACATGAACAGGTAGTCGTCCGCGGTGACGGGCTCGCCATCGGAGAACCGTGCAGCCGGGTCCAGCTTGACGTACACCGTGCGCGCTGCCTCATCAATGGCCCAGGATTCTGCCAGCCCGGGATACAGGTCGCGGGTTTCCGGGTGCAGGTGGGCCATGGTCATGCCCGTGTCGTCGAGTAGATAGGCGCGGAAGCCGCCGTTGGAATCCGGGCCCACGGTGCGCAGGGTGCGCGGAAAGTCCTGCATGGCGGCGTTCTGCGTACCGCCCTTGATGGCGTCCGGCGAGCCGATCTCCGGCAGGTGGTTGTTGTTCTCCCACACCAGGTCCGGGGGCAGGTCTGCCGGGGTCTTGAAACTGAAGAAATCCGGGTTGGCGGCGTAGTAGGCCTCCACCTCGGCGGTGACCCCCGCCAGCCCGTCGGCGCTGCCCGCGGTATCTGTGGGCTCCCGGGATGACTCGCCGCAGCCTGCAACGCACAGGCTGAATAACAGGCAGTACAGGGTCTTTTTCATGGCGGATTCCTCATGTGCGTTGTCCCTAGCGGTAAACAGAGAAGGTTTTGGGATCAAAAGACTCGCGTATGGCTTCACCGATAAACGTCACCAGCGTCAGCAACGCGACCAGCGTGCCGAACGCGGAAATGACAATCCACGGTGCCGTGCGCAGGTTGGCAGTGCCCTGCTTGAGCAACTCGCCCAGGCTGGGTGTGGGTACGGGCAGGCCGAAGCCGAGAAAATCGAGTGCCGTGATGGCGGAAATGGCCGCCACCACCGTGAAAGGCATGAAGGTGATGAGTGTCGACAGCACGTTGGGCATGATGTGGCGGAAGATGATGCGCGTGTTGGAGGCGCCAATGATGCGCGCGGCGGCCACATAGTCCCGGGCCTTCTCCTTGTAGGTTTCCGTGCGCATGTAATAGGTCATCCCCGTCCAGGAAAACAGCACCATCACCAGCAACAGAATGCCGATGCGAGTCGGTACTGCGACGGTTGAGGGGATGACGGAAAAGATGATGATGACCATGTACAGAAAAGGCACATTGGACCAGATTTCGATGACGCGCTGCAGTACCAGGTCGAAAACGCCGCCGAAGTAGCCCATGGCACAGCCGATGGCAATGCCGATCAGGTAGACGGAGAGCGTGAAGCCGAGTGCGAATAGCAGCGCGATGCGTGTGCCGTAGAACAGCCGCGCAAGGATGTCCCGGCTGGTGGTGTCCGTACCCAGGTAGTGCTGTGACGCGGCACTGGGTGGCTGCGGCCGGAACACGCCGCCGGCGGCATTGTTCTCATAGGGGTTGTAGGGCACCAGGGGCAGCAGCACCCAGTTACCCTCATCGGCCTCGTCGAAACGGGCCTGCAGATCCCGGTAGTTGGTCTCGTAGTCGTAGTCGAGGCCAAAGTCGGTGCCGGGATGGAAGTCGCCATAGGTGGGGAAGTAGAGCTCGCCCTGATAACTCACCACCAGCGCCCGGCTGTTGATCAGCAACTCACCACAGGCCAGCAGGGCGGAGAGACCCACCAGAATCAGGAAGCTGTAGTAGCCCCGCTTGATCTGGCGGAAGCGCCGCAGCTTCTTTTGTGTTTGGGGCGTGAGTGCAAACATGGCCTACTGGAACCGTATCCGCGGGTCGACCAGTGCGACCAGGATGTCCGAGATAATGTTGCCGATCAGCAGCAGCAGGCTGGCCAGCAACACCACGCCCATGACCACCGGATAGTCGCGATCGAGAATGGCCGTCAGGCCGAGCAGGCCAAAACCGTCGATATCGAAGATGGTTTCAATCAGGAAGGAGCCGGACACCAGCAGGGTGATGTTCTGCCCGAAGGTGGTCGCGATGGGGATCAGGGAGTTGCGCACCGCGTGGCGCGTGACCGACTGCCGGAAGGACACCCCTTTGGCGATCGCGGTGCGTATGTAGTCCGCCGCCAGGTTGTCCATCAGATGGTTCTTGAGCAGCAGCGTGACCAGGGCGAAGCTGCCCACCAGGTAGCAAATCAGTGGCAGTACGGAGTGGCGCAGCAGGTCCAGGGCCTGTGCGCCCAGCGACAGGTCGCGGAAGTCGTAGCTCACAAAGCCGCCCATGGGGAACCACTCCAGGCGCACTGAAAACAGCAGTATCAGCAGCGAGCCGAGGGCGTAGCCGGGTATCGCGTAGCCGACAAAGATAAGCACCGAGCTGATATTGTCGACAAAGGTGCGGTGGCGTATGGCCTTGAGAATGCCCAACGGTATGCAGACTGCGTAGGTGATCACCAGGGTCACCAGCCCGTAATACAGCGATACCGGGAAGCGCTCGCTGATGACGTCCCACACTGGCTCGTTGTAGCGATAGGAACTGCCCAGGTCGCCGCGCAGCACCTTGCCCAGCCAGGCGGCGTAGCTTTGCAGCACTGGCTTGTCGAAGCCGTAGTATTCCCGCAGCCGGTCGAGTTGTGCCTCCGAGATGGCCATGCCCTGGCCCGCCATCTGGGCGCCGCCGCCGGAGAGGCTCATCTGCTGGGTTTCCATGATGGCCCGTTCCAGTGGTCCACCGGGTACCAGGCGGGTGATGGCGAAGACGATGATGGTCACGCCAATCAGTGTGGGCGGGACGAGCAAGAGGCGTCTGAGAAAATAGTCGCGCATGCGATGTCCGGTGGAGCCCCTGTGGTGTTGCCTGCCGAGTAGTGCAGCGGCGTGAATCCGGATGGTGCCACAAAGGCACCGCGGGGCAAAGCATATCGGCTGCCGCAGCATCGGCTGGCGCAGCATCGGCTGCCGCAGCATCGGCTGGCGGCTCATCCGCAACGCAGCCGGTCGCGTAGCTAACCACGGTATAGACATCAACCAGCGCCGGGTGCGCAGGGAGGCAAGCGGATGCCCGAGGGTCCTGAAATCCGCCGGGCTGCGGACGAGATAGCCGCGGTGCTGGAGGGTCGCAGCATAGAGACAGTGCGTTTCGGTCTGTCGCGCCTGCGCAGGGTAGAGCGGAGGTTGCGTGGCCATCGCGTGCGGGCGGTGGAAACCCGAGGCAAGGCCATGTTGCTGCACTTTGAGCACGGCCTGACGGTGTACTCGCACAATCAGCTGTACGGCGTCTGGCGCGTGGTGCAGGGGCACCAGCTGCCCGAAAGTACGCGCTCACTGCGTTTGCTGCTGCAGACCGCGACCCACTCCGCCCTCCTCTACAGCGCCTCGGACATCAGCGTGTGGCCCGTGGAGGAACTGGGGCAGCACCCCTTTCTGGCGCGCCTGGGCCCCGACATCATGTCCACCGGGCTGGCCTGGCGAACCATTGCGGACCGGCTGCAGAGCCCGCAGTTTGCGCGTCGCAACCTGGCCAGTCTGTATCTGGACCAGGGTTTTGTTGCGGGCATCGGCAACTACCTGCGCAGCGAGATCCTGCACGCTGCGCGCCTCCACCCCCTGCGCCGGGCCGCCAGCCTGAGTGTCGGAGAACGCGGTCGACTGGCGCGGGCAACCCTGGATGTCAGCCTGCGCAGCTACCGCACTGCCGGCGTCACCCTGGCGCCGTCCCTGGCGCGCGCGCTGCAGGGCACGGCGTTGCCCTGGGAGCAGCGCCGTTTCGCGGTGTTTGGGCGCGACGGGTTGCCCTGCTATCGGTGTGCCGCGGCGATTGTGCGCAGTGAGTTGAACAGCCGGCGGCTGTACGCCTGCCCCGCCTGCCAGCCAGCCTGACGGGGCCCGGCCGCGTCAGCGCGCGTTGCGCAGGCGCTGCTGGCGTCGCCAGTCCCAGGGGGGCGTGGGGTCGGTCGCCGCCCAGAGGCCGCGACGCGCGGAACGCGCCTCTCGCTCGGCGGCCTCCAGAGCGTGCTCCTGGCGCGCGTAATACTGATACCACCAGGCGTGGCCCTGTTCGACCAGCGCCAGGTTGACGTTGCGGTCATCGGCGTACACGGTGCCGACCTTGCGTCCGTAGTCGTCCTCCTCGATCACTACCACGCCGAGGCGCTTGCCCGAGACCATGGCTGCCAGCGCCTCCCGCGAGCGATCCCCATGGGGCTGGTCGCTTTCCGGCGCATCAATGCCGAAGAAGCGGATCTTGTGCTGCGTGTTGCTGGCGTCGAGCAGGGACAGCGTGTCGCCATCGGCGATGCGTACCACGCGGCCTGTCAGGTCGAAGTGCTCGGGGGACTGCCCCTCGCGCGCCGCGCCCGCGGTTTCCAGCGATTCCACCGCCTGGCCGAGGCCGGTGTTGCGCTCCCCGGCGAGTTTGTCCAGTGCCTGCCGGTGCCAGTTCACCTCGCCGTCGGTGGCGAGTTGATACAGGCTGAGGCCCAGCAGCACCAGGGCGACCCGAACCAGATTGCGGGCGGAGAGGGCGGGAAAGCGTTTCATAAGCGAGGTGTTGTCCAGGTCAGTGCCCACTATACCGCAGGCAGGGCAGCGGGGGCACGGGCCCCGCGGCGCGTCCGTTCACGGCTTCAGTGGGCTCGGCGTGATGCTGATGGTCTCCCCCTGGCCGCTCACCATCACCTCGCCGTCGCTGATGGTGCACTGCAGCTGCAGACCGGGACGGGCCATCTGCGCGAGGTTGCGCAGGCTGCTGTCGGGAACCTGCCAGATGCTGAGGTGCTTGAAGCGCTCCAGGGCAGCGGCGTTTTTCTGCCACCAGACCGGCACGGCGCGGTCGCCGTACATGTACAGCACCACCCGCTGCCCCCGGGCGCAGGCCTTGCGCAGGCGGTCCGGATCGGGGGCGCCCAGCTCTACCCAGAGCTCGATGGTCCCGGTCAGGTCTTTCTGCCACAGGTCCGGTTCGTCGTCGGTGCTGATGCCGCGGCCGAAGGTGAGCTGGTCGCCGGCATGCAGGGCGAAAGCCAGCACCCGCAACATCATGCGCTCATCGGTTTCCGATGGGTGGCGCGCCAGGGTGAGTGGAAAATCGCCGTAGACCTGCCTGTCGAGGTCGGCAACGTTCAGGTCCATCTTGAAGATCGTGGATTTCAGGGCCATGTGGGGGCGGTACTCGTGGTGTGGGTGGGCACTATAGCCCAGCCCTGCAGTGCAGGCACGCGGCGGCTCAAGCGCGCAGGCGTGGCAGCAGCGCCGGCGTGCGCGCCCTGTAGGCCTGCCACTGCGGGTCCTGTCCCCAGCGTCGCTCCGCTTTGCGCTCCAGAAGGGGGATGCCACTGACCCGGGTGAGCAGCACGAATACGAACACCGGAGAGATCAGCGTGGCCCATTGCCAGCCCTGCAGCGCCGGCAGGGCCATCAGAGCGATGCCCAGCCAGAGGACGATCTCGCCGAAGTAGTTGGGGTGGCGGGAGCGTGCCCACAGGCCGCTATCGATAAAGCGTTCAGCGCCGTGAGTGCGACGGAAGCGGCGTTTCTGACTGTCGGCAACCACCTCTATGGCAAAACCAAGCACCCATAGCGTGAGGCCCAGCATCCCGGGCAGGCCCAGTTCCGCCATGCGACCGCTGGTGATGGCGGCCAGCGCGCAGCCCGCAGTAATGACCACCCAGAGGCCCTGGAGCGTCCAGGTGAACAGGAAACGGCTGGCGTAGGGTTTGATCTGGTCGAAACGCGAGTCCTTGCCATCGGCGCGGATACGCAGGAACAGGAAGCTCCCCAGACGCAGGGCCCAGAGGCTGATACAGGCAGCCAGCAGCAGGCTCGAGGCGCTCTGCCCCGGTGTCAGGGCAACCGCCAGCCAGATCACGGAGAGATAGGTCAGCGCCCCTGTGAGGTCGTAGAAGGTTTCCGTCTGCAGCCGCCAGGCGGGTACGAAGGCCAGCCACTGCAGCGCAAAAGCGAGCCCCGCACACAGGGCGAAGACCGGCCATCCCAGCCAGCTGGCGCCTGTGTGACTGCCGGCGAACGTGATGCCCAGGCCCAGAAGGAAGACAACGCCGAAACGGGTCAGTGTTTGTAGCATGAGGACGGCTCCCATTCCCGGGTGATTGGCGGGCGTACCTGCACGTCCCGTTTTGCCGTCAAGGTTAGCACAGGGTCAAGGTCGCGGGGTTCGGGGCGGCGTGTAGAGCCAGTCGAATCAATGCCTGGGTGCACACAGCGACAGGGCGTGCTCACCGGTGATGGGGAAAGACTTTGCCGGCAGGCGGCTTCATGCCGATAATGGCGGAAAACCCGTCGAAGAGGAATGCTCATGACAAACGCTGTCGCTACGCCTGCTCCGGAAGAACGGTTTGCCCGCAACGTGGTGTGGATCACCGGTGCGTCCAGTGGCATTGGCGCGGCACTGGCGGTCGAACTGGCCAGTGCGGGTGCAAGGCTGGTGTTATCAGCGCGCCGCGAGGACCGGCTGCAGGCGGTGCGCGAGGAGTGCATTGCGGCTGGCGCTGCCGCTGATGATGTGCTGGTGCAGCCACTGGATGTCGCCGACACCGAGTCCATGCCGGCGGTCGTCGAGACGGTGCTGGGTCGCTACGGGCAGGTCGACCTGCTGATCAACAATGCCGGGATTTCCCAGCGCTCTGCCTGCCTGAACACGGAGCTGAGCGTGTATCGCCGGCTGTTCGAGGTCGATGTACTGGGGCAGATTGCGCTGACCAAGCTGGTGCTGCCCAGTATGGTCGCCCGTGGGCAGGGGCATGTCGCGGTCACCGCCAGCGTGGCCGGCAAGGTCGGGGCGCCGCTGCGCACCGGGTACTGTGCGGCGAAACACGCCGTGATGGGCTTTTTCGACGCGCTGCGCACCGAAGTCGCGCACCTGGGTGTGCAGGTCACCACGATCGTGCCGGGTTACATTCGCACCGATATTGCGCGGCAGGCCCTCACCGGCAGTGGAGCCGCCGCGGGTGATATCGAGGACGATGTCGACAACGGCATGGACGTCGTCGAGTGTGCCCGGGTCATCGTGCAGGGTTTCTGCCGCGGCACAGAGGAAATCGAGGTGGGCAGTGGGCCCGAAATGGGCCTGCTGGAGATGAAACGCAAGGATCCGGTCGGCACCTTCAGGCTGTTGGAGCAGATGGCTGCGGAGGCATTGCAGCGCAGTCTCCCCTAGCGGGCAGGCGGCTGGCGCCGCGAGCCCATTGCTCCCCACTCACGCAGCGGCGGGAGTGCCGAGGATCTGGGCGACGAACTGCAGGTGCTCCGCAGCCTCGTGGCCAAGCGGCGTGAGAAACCCGCCATCCTCCTGGTCAATCAGGCCCTTGTCGTGCAGCCGCCGTGCGGCGGCGATCATCTGCGGGTTCGCGTTGCTGTGCACCTTGAGGCCGACCTGTGCGCTGCTCAGGTCAAATTTCAGCAGCAGTTCGATTTCTTCTATGTGCTCTCTGGGCAGGGCCATAACGGTTTCTCCTGAACGGTGCCGACAGCATAGCGGAAATAGGCGGCGGTTGCGCAAGCCCTTGCGGGGCGGGCAACTCACTCCATGCGCTGTGCAATCGGTACCGGCTCCAGGCGGACAATCGCAGACGGCTCCGCACTGCGGTCGTCCACGGCGAGGTAGATGTAGCCATCGGGGCCCACGCGCACATCGCGCAGGCGTCCGATATCCCGGGCCAGGGTCTCCTCATGGACGACTTTGCCGTCCTGCAATCCGAGCAGGGTCAGCTCCTGTCCCGACAGACCGCCGGCGAGCAGATAGCCGCGCCACTTCGGGAAGGCGTCACCTGCGTAGAGCGCGAGGCCCGATGTGCCAATGGAGGGCACCCAGACCTTTGCCGGCTGTTCCATGCCATCAGCGTGCGTGGTCGCGTGGATCGTCGTACCCTCGCCATAGTTCACGCCATAGCCAATCACCGGCCAACCGTAGTTGGCACCTTTTTGGATACGGTTCAGCTCGTCTCCGCCCTGTGGGCCGTGCTCGGTGATCCACAGCGTGCCGTCTGCGCCGTCAATAACCATGCCCTGGGCGTTGCGGTGGCCGTAGCTCCATATCTCCGGCAGTGCCTGCGGCCTGTCCAGGAAGGGGTTGTCTGCGGGCACACGGCCATCGTCGTGCAGGCGCACAATGACCCCGTGGTGGTCTGCAAGCTGCTGTGCCGGGTGCGCTGGCAGGTCGCCGGTCGGCGGAACCTGACGGTCACCCACGCTGATGAACAGGTAGCCCTGGTCGTCAAACGCGAGGCGGGATCCGTAGTGCCCGCGGCCGCGGGACTGCGCGACGAAAATCTCCTCCACCTCGCTGAGGGCACTGTCGGCGTAGCGACCGCGAGCCACCGCTGTGGTGGACTCCCCATCTGCCAGTGGTTTGGCGTAGGACAGGTACACCAGCCGGTTGCTGGCGAAGTCAGGGTGCAGTACCACGTCCAGCAGGCCGCCCTGACCCTTGTAGAACACCTCCGGTACGCCGCTGACCGGCTGCTCCAGCAGGCGTCCGTTGCGGACGATACGCAGCCGGCCCGGCTGTTCGGTGACCAGCATGTCGCCCCCGGGCAGGAACGCCATCGACCAGGGCCTCACCAGGCCGTCGACCACCGGCACGACACGGTAATCGTGGTACGTGGAATAGTGTACGTCCTGGGCGTGACTGCTGGCGCCGATGAAGCTCAGCAGCAGTGTGCAGGGGAGCAGTAGCCGGGCTACAGTGTTCATGGGATTGTCTCTCGCCGTTGGGTCGCTGCACAGTATAGCGACTTGTGTGCCGATTCTCGAAGCGCGGGGGCAGTCAGGCTGGATCTTGCTTCCTGTTCGGGCTGGTGTAAGTATCCGCGGAAACCTACTGGATGATGTGTGTCATGTTGTTGCGCAAAGTGGTCGTTGTGGTTTGCCTGTTGTTCTGTGTTTCGGCCCGGGCGGAAGAGCGTTTTGCCCAGTGCCTGTTGGCACTGCAGGATCAGGCGCGGGCGGCCGGGGTGGCGGTGGAGATTGTGAACACGGTCGTACCCGGCATGCAGCAGCAGGAACGGGTGCTGGAGCTGGATGGCAAGCAGCCCGAATTCGTGCAGACCTTTGCCCAGTATTTCAACACGCGGGTATCCGAGAGCCGTATCGAGCAGGGGCGGGCGCTGTATGCGCAGCACCGCGATTTCCTTGCGCAGCTGCAGCGGGATTACGGTGTGCCGGGGCACTACCTGGTGGCCTTCTGGGGCCTGGAGACCAATTTCGGCTCCTATCTCGGCCGCATGCCCACCCTGGACTCCCTGGCGACGCTGGCCTGCGACACCCGGCGCGCCGATTTCTTTGGCGGCGAGTTCGTTGCCGCGCTGCAGCTGCTGGAGCGCGAAGGCCTGAGTCCGGACGATATGCAGGGCTCCTGGGCGGGTGCGGTGGGGCACACCCAGTTCATGCCGTCGAACTACCTGCGCTATGCGGTTGACGGCGACGGTGATGGCCGCATCAACCTGTGGCGCAGCGAGCGGGATGCGCTGGCCTCGGGTGCGCGCTTCCTGCGCGACCTGGGCTGGGTGCCCGAGTTGCGCTGGGGGCGCGAGGTCCGTCTGCCGGCAGGCTTTCCCTATGAGCTTGCGCTGTCCGGCGAGGCACTGCCGCTGGCGGAATGGGCCCGGCTGGGTGTGCTGCGCAATGACGGCGGCGCGCTGCCGGTAGCGGATCTGCAGGCATCGCTTTTGGTACCCGCCGGCGCGCCCGGCCCGGCCTTTCTGGTGTACGACAATTTTGCCGTGATCATGCGCTGGAATCGCTCTGAGTCCTACGCGCTTTCCGTGGGCCACCTTGCGGACCGCATCGCCGGCGCCGGGCCCCTGCGGCAGGCACCACCGGCCGATCAGCAGCCGCTGGCGCGTGCCGATGTGCTGGCCCTGCAGCAGCAGCTGAACCTGCTGGGCCATGACGCGGGGGAGGAAGACGGACTGTTCGGGTCGGGCACGCGCGCCGCACTGAGCCGCTTCCAGCGCAGCGTCGGGGCGGTGGCTGACGGCTACCCGGGCAGCGAGATTCTGCAGCGCCTGCAGCGGGCGGCATTGGCGGAGGGGGCTGACGCGGGCAACTAGCTCTCCGAAGCTGCCCGCAGCATGTCGTCGTGCTCGGCCATGTTCCAGGGCAGGCTGGCCGGCGAAATGTGCAGGAAATGCAGGTGCTTTTCCAACTGGTCGAGAATATCGGTAATGATGTCGTGCTGGTCAAAGCCGTAGACATCGTAGGACTGTCCGCCGCGGCGCAGGAACACTTCTGCGCGACAGTAGTGTGCGCTGTCCGCACTGTTGTGCGCCATCTCCGGAAACGCGTAGTGGGGCAGACTGTGCTCCAGCAGGCGTATCTCGTAGATAAAGTCCACGGCCTCGTCCTTGGTCACTTCCAGCCACAGACGTGCCGGCGCCTCGTCCTCGTGCAGGGTGGCATGCCAGCCCTGCTTGTCCAGTTCGCGCTGTACCCGCCACATGGCCTTGCGCACCGTGGTGCTGATGAAGGTCTCCACTTCACCCCGATCCGGGAAGGTGACCAGCCCCGCGAGGCGGCGGCGCCACAGTCCGCGACCGTTGCCCCCTGACAGGCGGCTCGTTACGCCGGTAGTCAGGCTGGTGTGGTGATGGCCCTCAATCACCAGCGCGCGCCACATGCCGATGGCCGCCGCGATCATGATCAGGGAAAACGGCAGGGCACTGGCGATGGTCATGGTCTGCAGCGCGCCCAGGCCGCCGGCAAGCAGCAGGGTCGCGGCCACGGCCCCTTCGCTACTGGCCCAGAACACGCGCTGCCATATCGGTGTGATGGCGGCGCCCCCCGATGCCAGGGAGTCGATGACCAATGAGCCGGAGTCCGAGGAGGTGACGAAGAAGGTCACGATGAGTATGACCGTCAGGAAGGAGACCAGGGAGGAAAATGGCAGCACTTCAAACAGCTTGAACAGGGCCACGGCGTGGTCGGCCTGCACCTGGTCGATGAGGGTGTGGTAGCCCTCGTTCATGATCAGGTGCAGCGCGGTGTCACCGAAGATGGAAAACCACATGAACGTGAACAGTGTGGGCACGAACATCACGCCGACGACGAACTGGCGTATGGTCCGTCCGCGACTGATCTTGGCGATGAACAGGCCCACGAAGGGGGCCCAGGCGATGGTCCAGCCAAAGATGAACAGGGTCCAGTTGCCGATCCAGTCGCTGCGTGTGTAGGCCTGCAGGTTGAAGGTGCGTTCCACGATATGGTTCAGGTAACTGCCCGTGTTCTGCAGAAAACTTTCGAGGATGTGCACGGTGGGGCCCACGCTGAACACAAACAGCATCAGTGCCACCGCCAGCACCATGTTGAGGATGGACAGCCGCTTCACACCCTTGTCCATACCCGCCACCACGGAGAAAATCGCCAGGGCGGTGATGGCGACAATGGCGATGATCTGCACGGTCACGCTCACCGGCACCTGCGGCCAGAGGTAGTTGATACCGGCATTGATCTGCGCCACGGAAAGTCCCAGCGTGGTGGCTATCCCGAACATGGTGCCGAGTATGGCGAAGACATCGACCGCGTGCCCGATGGGCCCATAAATGCGGTTGCCGATCAGGGGATACAGTGCGGAGCGGATCGACAGCGGCAGACCGTGGCGAAAGGCGAAGTAGGCCAGCACCAGCCCCACCAGCCCGTAGATTGCCCAGATGTGGAAGCCCCAGTGGAAAAAGGCGATTTGCATGGCCTGCCGGGCCGCATTCACGGTCTCCGGCGCACCCGCCGGGGGCGCTGAATAGTGCAGCACGGGCTCCGCGACGCCAAAAAACAGCAGGGCGATGCCATAGCCGGCCGAGAACAGCATGGCAAACCAGGCCGGGAAGCTGTACTGCGGGTCCGCGTGGTCCGGCCCCAGCTTGATGTTGCCCCAGTTGCTGAACGCCACCACGACAATGAACACGAGGAAGAACGCCACCGACAGCATGTAGAACCAGCCGAAGGTGCTGGTGATCCAGGCCAGGGATGAACTGAACAGCTGGCCGGCGAGATCGGGGCTGCTGATGGTGCCGATGACGAGCAGGACAATGACCACCACCGCCGGGATAAACACCGGTAACAGCACGGTGGAGGAGGGTGTTCCGGCAGTGTGCGCCTCGTTCATGCAAAGGTCCTCAGCCCGCACGCAGGGGCGGTTCATTTCACGGCTGCGCCGGGCAGGGTAACAGACGGGGCCGCACAGGTGTACCGCGCAACGGTGGGGTGCCGCAGCCTATTCTGTTACTGTTCAGGCTGCTGCCCGCTGCCTGTTTGCGTAGCGGGGCAGATTCCCTTGACCCTGGAGACCCCGATGACCGCCCTCGACAACCGACAATTCCGCCTGAAAGCACGTCCCGCTGGCCGCATAGAGCGTGCGCACTTCGATTTTCTCACCGAGCCCGCGCCCGAGCCCGGGCCGGGGCAGGCGCTGGTGCGGGTGCAGTACCTCAGCCTCGACCCGACCAACAGGATCTGGATGAGCGATATGGACCAGTACATGCCGCCGGTTGCCATCGGCGACGTGATGCGCGGCGGCGGCATCGGCGTGGTGGTGAAGTCGGCGTCGGAGCGCTATCAGGTGGGTGACCACGTCATGGGCCTGACCGGCTGGCAGGACTACTGCCTGGCCGACGAGGGCGAGAATGCCATGGCCGTGTTGCCCGCCAATCTGCCGATTCCGCTCTCGGCGATGCTCGGTGCCTGCGGCATGACCGGGCTCACAGCCTATTTCGGTCTGCTGGATATTGGTCGCCCACAGGTTGGGGAGACGGTGCTGGTCTCCGCTGCCGCCGGCGCCGTGGGTTCCGTGGTGGGACAGATTGCCAGGATTCGTGGCTGTCGGGTGGTGGGCATCGCCGGCGGCCCGGAAAAGTGTCGCTTCCTGCTCGACGAGTTGGGCTTTGATGCTGCGGTGGATTATAAGGCGAGCGATTGGCGTGAGCAGCTCGCGGCGGCGACACCGGACGGTATTGATGTCAATTTCGAGAATGTCGGCGGCGAGATTATGGAAGCGGTCATGGCGCGTATGAACCTCTTCGGGCGCATGCCCCTCTGCGGCATGATCTCGGGCTACAACAGCGGTGAACCCATGCGCGCCGATTTTTCCTCCATCCTGATGCGCCGTATCAAGGTGCGGGGCTTCATCGTCTCCGACTTCATGGAGCGCTTCCCCGCGGCCACACAGGAGCTGGCTACCTGGTATCTGGAGGGGCAGCTGAAGTATCGGGAGACCGTGATCGATGGCCTCGAGCAGGCGCCCGAGGCGGTGAATCTGCTGTTCGACGGCGGCAACATGGGCAAACTGGTGGTGCGCGTCAGCGACGACTGACGCAGCCCACACCCAGCGCCGCTTTCAGGCGGGGAATCTCTGTCGGCTCCAGCAGGGGATCGCCGGTGCGCTGGCGCCACTGCAGCAGCGCTGCCTGCAGATTGGCCAGGCGCTGTGCCTGCTGTGGCCGGTTGGCCAGATTGTTGGTCTCGAACGGGTCTACAAGCAGGTCATAGAGCTCGAACTCCGGCGGGTGAAACAGGTTGCGGTAGGTGGCGTTCCAGCCTGGTGCGGGGCGTACGGTAGGGCTCAGGCGCGTGTTGCCGATGTAGCTCAGCGGGTTGCGGCAGGCGCTGTCGAGGTTGTGGATCAGCTTGAAGCGGGCCGTGCGCACAGCGCGGCGCGGGTAGAAGTGCTCGGGTGCGTGGGCGTTGTATTCGGTGAACAGCAGGCCGCGCCACTGGGCTGGCGTGCTGCCACCGAGCAGCGGGCGCAGTGAGCGACCCTCTGTCCGCGGTGGTGTAATGCGAGCCGCCTCCAGTAGCGTGGGCATAAGGTCCACGGTCGATACCAGTGCTTCACTGCGCAGGCCAGCGCGGCTGGCACCGGGCCAATGGATGATCAGCGGGACGCTCACACCGGCTTCGTAGGTGGTGGTTTTCGCACGGCTGAAAGGCGCGCCGTGGTCGCTGACAAGCACCACGACAGTGCGCTCCAGCACGCCGGCCCGCGCCAGCTCCTGCAGCAACAGGCCCACCCCGGTGTCCAGACGGCTGATGCCGTTGTAATAGGAGGCCACTTCGCTGCGTATCAGTGGGCTGTCGATACCGAGGAACGGTAATGGTGTAACGTCCTCGGCGGTATAAGGCGACGCCGGCAGTCCCAGGAACTGGTCGGACTCGCTGCTGTAAGGGCGGTGCGGGTCGAAGTAATTGACGTACAGGAAGAACGGCCGGTTTCCACGCTGGCGCAGGAAGTCCCTGGCCACGCTGGCAACGCGCCGCACGTCGCGGCTCTCCATTGCGCCGTTCTCGGCATTCCAGCGACGATCAAAAGGGAATGCATCCGGCGGATCAATATGCAGTTTGCCGATAATGCCGTTGAAGTAACCCGCGGTGCGCAGCAGCCCCGGCAGGGTGGCAAGGCCCCTGCGCAGGCCGAACTCCGGGTGTTGTCCCGCTAGGCCAATCTGTCCGTGCTGGTGGGGGTACAGCCCGGTCAGCATGGAAGCCCGCGAAGAACTGCAGGAGGCCTGGGTCACCCAGGCGCGCTCAAAGAGCACACCACGGGCGGCAAGTGCATCGAGATGGGGTGTCTGTGCCAGCGGGTCGCCGTAGGCGCCCAGCGACTTGCCGAGGTCGTCCGCCGTGATCAGCACAATGTTCATGCGCTGCGCCTGTGCGGGCGCGAAGTTCTGCTCCGCCAGCGCGGGCACCGCGGAGGCAGGCGCCGCCGCCCCCAGCCAGAGCAGCAGGGCGGGAAGCCACGAAAGGCGGCGCATAGGGTGTGGTCTCCGGTTCAGTCGCAGCGACGTTCAGCGGGTGGTGTGTCCAGCAAGGACTGCAGGAGCACGGGACGGTCGGTCATTATAGCATCCACCCCCAGCGCCATCATCTGCAACATGTCCTCACAGGCGTTGATGGTCCAGACCTGGACGGCGAGATTGGCCGCGTGGGCATCGGCCACAAAGTCTTCGTTGACCACCTGCAGGAAGAAGCCCTCGGGGAGCTGGCCTTCGCCGGTAATCTGGCTGGTATCCGGCGGCACCTGGAACGACACGTGTTCCGGCACCGGCGGAATGGTGCCGGGCCCCTGTGCCCCCAGCACCAGGCCGGTACCCTGGCCCAGCGGCACCGACGTGGGTATGCAGGGTGCCGCACGCTTGAAGGCGTTGGCGGCCTCGTCAACAAACGACGCCGCAATAATGTCGCGGGTTCGCCCGTAGCGCAGCAGCAGGGTCGCAATCTGCTGTTCGTAGTCGCCCACCCCGTCCAGATCCGGCTTCAATTCAACGTTCAACAGCTTGCCGGCGAAGCGCTGCAGGGCTTCCTCCAGCGTGGGAATGCGAAAGTCCTCGCGGCTGTAGCCCGGCGGTGGCGGGCGGTCACCGGTGGCGATGCCACGGAACACGTAGTCGGCTTCCGGGCGGTCACGGGGTGTCCCGGCGCCGGGTACGAACCAGTAGGCGGCGTCCAGCTCGCGCAGTTCAGCAAGGGTGAGGTCGACAACGCGACCCTCCCCGTTGGTGGTGCGGTCCACCGTCAGGTCATGGAGTATCACCAGTTCGTTATCGAGCGTCTGGTAGACGTCCATCTCCAGCACGTCGGCGCCGACCTCAGCGACTTCCGCATAGGCATACAGCGTGTTTTCGGGGAAATCGATCACCCCGCCGCGGTGGGCGTAGTTCAGTGGATCGGCGCCGAAAACGCGCCACGGGTTGGGCTCCTTGGCCGCGGAGGTCTGGCACAGGGCATCGTCGTTGGCGATGGTCCCCAGCGCCGTGTCCCCGGTCGGTTCGGCGTTGCCGTCAACGCTGTAGACCAGGCGCAGCGTTTTGGCCGGTTCGTCCAGCGCGTTGCCAAACACCTCCACCGCAATATCGGCGCTCAGTGAGCCGGCGGCAATCGTGACGTCGCCCTCGGTGGGCAGGAAATCGATGTCCGGGCGGGCGCTGTCGCCCTCGGTGCGGAAGATGACGCGCACCGGGGCGGGCTGCGGCTCGGTCAGGGTTGCACGGAAACGCAGTGTGGACATCTCGCCCGGGGCACCTTCGGGAACAGCCGTGGGCGCTATGCTCAGCGATGAGGGCGCCACAGGGTCCGGCGGCGGCTGGTCGCTGCCGTCGGAACAGCCGGCGAGCAGGGCAATGGCAATGGGGAACAGCAGGTTTCGGTGTGCATTCACGGTATCGGGTTCCTCTGCAAGATGCGCACAACGCTACGCAATTTCCATGACGGTGGCCAGCGCACGGGCTCAGCGGATGGCCACCGGGTTGATGACGGCCTGCACTGCACCCACGAAGCGCGGTTGGCCCAGCACGAAGAGGAATTCCTGCACCCCGTCAGCGACCAGTGCACGCGTATCCATGTTTTCCAGTACATACACGCCCTGGCGCGCCAGCAGTTCCTGGTGTGCGGGGAACAGCTCATCCGCCTTGTCGCCGGGCAGGGCGTCCAGTCCCCAGGTGTCCGCACCCACAGCCACCACGCCCAACTCGCCGAGATAGCGCGCACCGTCCTCCCCCAGCCCCGGTTCGCCGGCCATGAAACGCTCGGGATCGGTTTCAGACAGCGACAGCCAACCGGTATGGAAGAGCACCACATCGCCCTGTTCCAGGCGCACATTCTGTGCGCTGGCCGCGGCCTTGATCTCCGCGCTGTTGAACACCGTGCCCGCTTCCAGCATCGGCTTGCCAAAATGCGCCGCCATGTCCAGCAGCACCCCCCGGCTGACGATGGGCGGTAGGGTCTCGATACCGAAAGTGGTCAGCCCCGTTACCGTCACGAACTCACTGGCGTGCTTGCCGTTGTAGTAGCGGTGCTTGATGCCCAGGTGGCCGAGGCCGTCAATCTGGCTGCCAATGCCCATCCAGGTCTGCAGCAGGTCATCGTTGGAGGTGATGCCGTTTGCCGCCAGGGGGGCACCCAGGCCATCGTCCAGTTGCAGCACGGTCATCGCATAGCGGCGCGGCCCATAGGCTGGAGAGTCCGGCCCTGTGGGTACACCCAGCGCATAGGTTTTGCCGGTGGTGACCAGACGCGCCGCCTGCACCACTTTGTCCGGCGAGAGAAAATTGATCGCGCCCAGGGTGTCGTCTGCGCCGTGGCGCGAAGGGTACCAGTCGTCAGCCATGGCCGGTACGGCGAGTGCCAGTGCTGCCAGAACAGCCCGCAGGCTGGTAGCGTGTAGAGTCATCATGCCGAGGTTCCTCAGTCTTGTTATGTTTTCGGCCTGTAGTCGCCAGCCGCTCTGGGATAGCATACGGCGCTGGACACCGTCGACCAAGAGGATTCATCCGCCATGAAAATCATTGTGCCGCTGTTGGCCCTGTTGCTGGCCGCCTGCCAGGCCGGCGCGGGTCCTACCACGGTGGCAGGTTCCTGTGACCTGAAAGAGAACCTGCTGGCTAACCCCGGTTTTGTCGCCGACGAGGCGAGCGGCTCCCTGCGCCCCTGGTCGGGTTCCCAGCACGCGGGTGAGCGCTCCTTCACCACCGAGGTGAACGACGGCGTGCTGACTATCGAAAAGATCGCGACCCAGCCCTGGTTCAAGTTCAGCCAGGCGCCCCGTGCGCGCGCGCTGCGCGGCGAGCAGTTGCTGTTTCAGGCAGAGTTCAAGCTGGCACTGGACACCGATGAGGTGATTCATGGCTTCAAGCGCGGCGGTGGAGCGCAGATCCTGATCTGGGGTGACCCCGACCCGGTCATGGGCGGGGACCGCCTCATGCTGGACAGCACGCTGGAGCACGAGCCACACCTGGGGCAGACGGACTGGTTTACCGTGCGCATCCCTGTGAGTGTGCCGGCAACCGCGACCCGCATGAACGTGGGCTTCGTGCACCAGGCCAATGGTGTGATGCAGGTACGCAACCCCGGCCTATATCGTTGCGCGCAGTGATCAGGCTGCGCCTGTTCCAGGCACTGGCTGCGTTTCTCCCCGGCGTCGTGGTCTCAGCCGTGGTGCCGGCGCAACCCGTCGACATGCCGGTGAGCTTCGCCGACGTCCTGTCCGCGGGTGCCGCGCCGCACAGCGCGCAATATACCTACGGTCCGGCGGCCAGCCAGTATGTCCGCTTCTGGCGTGCGCCGCCTGCCAGCGAGCCGGCGCCGCTTGTTGTACTCGTACACGGCGGCTGCTGGCTGGAGGCCTATGACGTGGCACACATTGCCCCACTGGCCTCGGCACTTGCGGCCGAGGGGTTTGCGGTCTGGGCGCCAGAGTATCGCCGTGTCGGGGAGGCGGGGGGTGGCTGGCCCGGAAGCGGGGAAGACCTGCTGGCTGCGCTGCGGGCGTTGCAGACGCAGGCGCCGACAGGCGCGGATCTGCAACAGGTGCTGCTGGTCGGTCATTCTGCGGGCGGGCAGCTGGCCCTCTGGGCCGCCGCAGCGCTGCAGCGGGCGCCGCTGAACGGGCTTCGTATGCGCGGCGTGCTTGGGCTGGCTGCCATCACTGACCTCGACGCCTACGCCCTGGGCAGCAACAGTTGCCAGCGCGCGACCGCTCCGTTTCTTGGTGGGCTGCCGCAGGAGGTGCCGGCGCAGTATGCGGCGGCCTCGCCACATCGGCTGGCACTGCCACCGGCAGCGATGCTCCTGCACGGTGATGCCGACCCCATCGTGCCGCTCGCACAGATGCACGCGATACCGCAGGCCGCTGCGCGCATCATTGCGGGCGCCGGTCATTTTGACCTCGTGCATCCGGGGACAGCGGCGTTTCCGGCCGTTGTCCAGGCTCTGCACACGCTGCTGGAACAGCCATGAGAGATCCCGCCGCGCTCGATGCGCAGGATGCGCTTGGCTACCTGCGCGAGCGCTTCCTGTTGCCCGACAGCACGGTCTACCTGGACGGCAACTCCCTGGGTGTGCTGCCCGCGGCCGTGCCCGCCCGGCTTGAACAGCTGCTTCGCGAGGAGTGGGGTTGCGACCTGATCAGCAGTTGGAATCGCCACGACTGGATCGGCATGCCGATCCGTGTCGGGGAAAAAATCGCTGCGCTGGTCGGAGCCGGCCCCGGTCAGGTCCTGTGTTGCGACAGTATTTCGCTGAACCTGTTCAAGCTGCTCACCACCGCCCTGCAGTTGCGACCCGGCCGTTCGGTGATCCTCAGCCAGCGGGATAACTTCCCCACCGATCTTTACCTTGCCGAAGGTATTAGCGACCTGCTGGGTGACGCGCGCTGCACCCTGCGCAGCGTGCCACTGGAACAGCTGGCGGGCGCCATGAACAGCGAGGTGGCCGTACTGATGCTCACCCAGGTGAACTTCCGCGACGGCAGCCTGCACGATGTACAGGCGCTGACCCGCGCGGCGCATGCGCAGGGCATTCTTGTGCTCTGGGATCTGGCCCACAGCGCAGGTGTGTTGCCGATCCAGCTGGATGCCTGGGAGGTCGACATGGCGGTGGGCTGCGGTTACAAGTTCCTCAACGGCGGGCCGGGCGCCCCCGCGTTCGTCTATCTCGCCGAACGTCACCAGAATCAGGTATCGCAGCCGCTGTCCGGCTGGTTGGGTCATGCCCAGCCATTTGCGTTCGAGCCGGACTATCGTCCCGCCCCCGGTATTCGCCGCTACCTCGCTGGCACGCCGGGCATCCTCGGTATGGCTGCCCTGGATACCGCCCTCGACTGCTTCGAGGGGGTGTCCATGGCGGCGTTGCGGGCCAAGTCGCTGGCACTGTCCACGTACTTTATTGAGGGTATTGGGGAGGACCTTGCCGCCGGCGAGCTGCGCCTGCTGACCCCGCGCGAGGGTGCTCGCCGTGGCAGCCATGTCGCGCTGGCGCATCCCCATGCCTGGGGTGTATCGCAGGCACTGATCGAAGCCGGGGTGATTGTCGATTTTCGCGAGCCGGATGTGGTGCGCTTCGGCTTTGCGCCGCTGTACAACAGTTTTGCCGATGTGGCCTGCGCGATTCAGCGGCTGCGGCACATTCTGGCCAGCGAGCAGTACCGCGATGCCCGCTTCCGGCAGCGGCCACAGGTGACCTGAATACCCGGAATGCCGTGGGCCTGTTATTCTGGTGCCAACGCTGCTGCTGGAGATTTCCATGTCCCGTCTGTCACTCTATCCCGCCCTGTCGGTCGTGTTGGCCCTGCTCTCGCCACTCACCCTGGCGGCAGAGCCCCGGGAGCAGTTGCATGCACTGTTTGCGGACTACTGGGCGCAGGCCACACAGGAACAGGTGTTTTTTCGTACGGATCCGGATGCCTTTCGTCCGGCGGGAAAGCTGCCCGACCTGAGTCCCGAGGGTCGCGAGCGACGCCGACAGTTCAACGAATCGATGTTGCAACGCCTGGCCACAATCGACACCCGCAGCCTCGACGGCCAGGATGCCATCAGCGCCCGCCTGTTCCGCTACGAGCGCGAGACGGAACGCAACAGCTATCGCTTCCAGGATCATCTGTTTCCGATTACCAGCCTGTTTGGCTACCACAGTTATTTCGCCAACGCGCCAGCGAACATGCCCTTCGCGACGCTTGCGGACTACGAGCAGTATCTGGTCAGCCTGGCGGATTTCCCGCGCTACAACCGTGAGCAGATCGCCGCGCTGCAGGCGGGGGTGGACAGCGGATTCACACAACACTGCGGCGCGCTGGGCGGCGTGGAGGACAGTATTGCGCAGCTGCTGGTGGCGGACCCGCGAGACAGCAGCCTGTATGCCCCGTTTGTCGCCCTGCCGGACGCTGTGCCGGAGAGCGAGCGCGCGCGTCTTCGCCAGCGCGGAGAAACGCTGATTGCCGATTCCGTGCTGCCTGCCTACCGCGACCTGTTGGCTTTCTACCGTGCTACCTACCTGCCCAACTGCCGCGTGGGCGTCGGTATTGCCTCGATACCGGGAGGCGATGCCTACTACGACTACCTGCTCAATTACTTCACCACCACTGACCTGAGTGCGCGGGAAATCCATGAAATCGGTCTGCGTGAGACTGCGCGCATTCGTGCGGAAATGGCCGGGATTATCGAGCGCAGCGGCTTTCAGGGCAGCTTCCGGGCCTTTCTCGACCAGCTGCGCGCCGCCCCCGAGTCCTATGCAGGGTCAGCGCAGGAGCTGATGGAGAAAACCGCCCTGATCGCCAAGCGGGCCGACGGCATGATGCCGCGCTTCTTTGGCCATCTGGCGCGTAACACCTATGAAATCCGCAATGCGCCGGGCCGCGGTGCCTACTATGTCAGCGGCCCCGCGGACGGGCGCACCGCCGGCGTCTACTTCATTGACGCCGGCAGTTTCCAGTCGCAGCCACTCTACGCGCTGGAGGCGCTGACCCTGCATGAGGCCGTGCCTGGCCATCATCACCAGTCAGCACTGGCGCTGGAGCTCGACCTGCCGGCATTCCGGCAGCCCCTGTATCACGCCGCGTTCGGCGAGGGCTGGGGTCTGTATGCGGAGAGCCTCGGCAGGGAAATGGGCTTCTATACCGAGCCGGCCAGTGATTTCGGGCGCCTGACCTACGAGATCTGGCGCGCCAACCGGCTGGTCATAGACACAGGGTTACACGCCTTTGGTTGGAGCCGCCAACAGGCTATTGACTACCTGCTGGAGAACTCGGCACTGACCGAGGCGGAGGTGGTTTCGGAAGTAGACCGTTACATTACCTGGCCCGGGCAGGCCACGGCCTACAAGGTGGGCGAGTTGCGCATTCAGGCGCTGCGGCACCGGGCGCAGGACGCGCTGGGCAGTCGCTTCGACCTGCGTGCCTTCCACGACGTGGTGGTGGGCAATGGTTCGCTGGCCATCGCGATTCTGGAAGACGTCGTGGCGGACTGGATCGAAACGCAGCGCGCCGCGCAGTAAAGGCCGCGCGGGGGCTCAGGCGGCGTTGTGGTAAACGTTCTGTACGTCGTCCAGGTAGTTGAGCATATCCAGCAGGCGCTCCATGACCTGTGCGTCCTCGCCTTCCAGGGTCACCGATGTCTGGGGCACGAACTGCACCTCGTCGACGTCGAATTCCAGCCCGCTGAAAGCATCCAGTAGCGCTTGGCGCGCCTTGAAATGTTCGGTGTGGGGGACGAACGCACTGATCCGACCGTCCTCACATTCGATGTCGGTGACGTCCACGTCAGCCTCCATCAGGGCCTCGAGGGCCGCTTCTTCATCGTCGCCGGGAAAGACCAGGATCGCGCTGTGGTCGAACAGGTGGCTCACGCTGCCCGGCGTGCCCAGTTTGCACTTGGTTTTGGTGAAGCAGTGGCGCACATCGCCAAAGGTGCGGTTCGGATTGTCGGTCAGGCACTCGACGATCACCATGGTGCCGCCGGGTCCGAAACCTTCGTAGCGCGCCACCGCAAAGTCCTCCCCGCCGCCGCCGCTGGCCTTGTCGATCGCTTTCTCGATAACGTGGGCGGGCACCTGGTCCTTGCGCGCGCGCTCGAGCAGGCTGCGCAGTGCCAGGTTAGCATCGGGGTCGGTGCCGCCGGCCTTGCCGGTCACATAGATTTCCCGCGCGTACTTGCTGTACACGCGGGCCTTGGCGTCCGATGTTTTGGCGATGGAGTCTTTGCGGTTCTGGTAGGCGCGGCCCATGTGCTGGTCCCGATAGTCACAAAGCCGGGCATTATAGGGCCTGCCCCGGGGGGCTTGACAAGCGTCCACGGGGCGGGCTTGCGGAAACAGCCGGTTACGGCTAGTTGGGAGCCTGATAGACTACGGCGACAGAGAGGGCGAACACGGCAGGGAGAACCTGATGAAGCATCCACTGACAGCCGCGTTGCAGGGCATGGCCTGTCTGCTGCTTGTGGCTTTGCAGCAACCGGCACTCGCGCTGGAGAACGCTGTCACCACACCACTCAAGGTGCTGGTGCGCAGTGAGGACGCCAAATTTATCGGCAGCAAGGTCGGTGGGCTGCAGGTGCAGGTGCGCGACCTGGCGAGCGGCAGGATTCTGGCTCATGGGCCGCTGCAGGGCGGCACCGGAGACACGGCGGCGCTGATGCAGGAACCACAGCTGCGCGGCCGCTCTGCCACCGTGGGCGCACCGGCAAGCTTTGACGCCGAACTGGCGCTGGAGCAGCCCACGCGGGTGGAAATCTCGGTCACCGGCCCACTGGGTGTCGAGCAAAGTGTGCAGGAAACAGCGCTCAGCCTGTGGTTACTGCCTGGGGAAGACCGGGCGCAGCGGCCGGTGATTCTGCACATGTCGGGCCTGATTGTGGACCTCGTGGACTATCGGGTGAGCGCGGCCGGGCTGGCCGTGACCACGCAGGTGACCATGCTCTGCGGCTGCCCGCTGGACCGCGACGGCCTCTGGCCGGTGAGCGATTTTGCCGTCGAGCTGCAGGTGCTGCAGGACGGTGAGCGCGTGGCCCAGCAGACGCTGGAATTTACCGGTGTTGAAAACGAATTCTCCGGCGCGGTCCAGCTCCCGGGCAGCGGCGACTTCATCCTGCAGGTCACAGCCTCCCAGCACAGTACCGGCAACGCCGGCGTCTTTCAGCAACCGCTGCGGGTGTCACCCGCGGCGCAGCAATGACAGGAGCAACAGGGTATGAGTGAGTCAAAAGCCTACGTGCCGCCACAGGTCTGGACCTGGGAGCCGGGTAATGGCGGGCGTTTTGCCAACATCAACCGGCCGATTGCCGGCGCCACGCACGACAAGGCATTACCGCGCGGCGAACACCCGCTGCAGCTCTATTCCCTGGCCACGCCCAACGGCATCAAGGTGACGGTGTTGCTGGAAGAGCTGCTGGCACTGGGTCACTCGGGCGCCGAATACGATGCCTGGCTGATCAACATTCTCGAAGGCGAACAGTTCGGCTCTGGCTTTGTCGACGTCAATCCAAATTCCAAGATTCCTGCCCTGCTCGATTGCAGCAACAATCCGCCGACACGGGTGTTCGAATCCGGTGCGATCCTGTTGTACCTGGCGGAAAAGTTTGGCGCGTTTCTGCCGCAGGCGGCGGGTCAGCGCGCTGAGTGCCTGTCGTGGCTGTTCTGGCAGATGGGCAGCGTGCCCTACCTCGGCGGCGGGTTCGGCCACTTTTACGCCTACGCGCCGGAAAAGCTCGAGTACCCCATTAATCGCTTTACCATGGAGGTCAAGCGCCAGCTCGATGTGCTGGATCGCAACCTGGCGGAGCGCCGCTTTCTCTGTGGTGACGACTACACCATAGCCGATATGGCGAACTGGCCCTGGTACGGAGGTCTGGTGCTGGAAACGTTGTACGACGCCCAGGAGTTCCTCGATGTGGGCTCCTATACCCACGTCAACCGTTGGGCCAAAGAGATCGCAGAGCGCCCCGCGGTGCAGCGTGGCCGACGTGTAAACCGTATCTGGGGGCCGGAAGAGGATCACCAGCCGGAGCGGCACTCGGCACAGGACCTGGACCGCTGACGTGTTGCGGTGTCCAGACATTGCAGGTTGCGGCCAGGGAGGTCAGTGCTGATGGCGGGTTCACTACAGGATCAATTGTTGCAGGCCGGTTTGGCAGATACCGCCAAGGCCAAGCGCCTGGCCAAGGACAAGCGCAAGCAGGCGAATGTGGCGCGTCGCGGCGGGCACGACCCGGCAGAGGAGACCCGCGAGGCGGCGCGGCAGGCGCTGGCGAACAAAGCGGAGCGCGACCGGGAACTGAATGAGGCGCGCAACGCCGAGGCGTCGCGCAAAGCCATCAACGCGCAGATCAGGCAACTGGTCGAGAGTCACAAGCTTCCGCGTGGCAAGGGTGACGTGGGCTTCAATTTTACCGACGGCACCAAGGTCAAGAAGCTGTATGTCACCAGCATGGATCAGAAACAGCTGGCGGCGGGAAACATCGCCATTGTGAAACAGGGCGACCAGTATGAAATGCTGCCGCGCCCCATCGCTGACAAGATTGCCGAGCGCGATGCCGCGCGGGTGATCATCTGCAGCGAGGCGGGGGCGACCGGGCTGAGCTCGGAGGAGCAGGACTGGTACAAGGACTACGAGATTCCCGACGACCTCATGTGGTAGTTCGCCGGGGCCCGATTCCGGCCCTCAGTCCGCGGGCACCGGGCGCGGGGGGAAGTCCGCCAGCAGCTCGGCGGCCACCTCGGAAGCGACGCGGTTCTTGTCGTTGATCGAAAGGTTTTCCTTGAGCCGCCCTTCGGCAATCCCCCGCCAGACTATCTTGCTGCTGCGTGCATCAATGATATCGAGTACCACTGTCCCTTCCTTGTAGGTTCTCACGCTGGGTCCGCTGCTATAGCCGAGGCTCACGGCTGAACCGTAGGTGCCAACCCCCACTCCGCCATGCATGCCCGCCGAAGGGTAGCGGCTGAAACTGTCAATCCGCATCTGCTGTTCTTTCGATATGTGGTAATTCACCCAGACATCGGCGCGCTCAGTGGTGCTTTCGCGTAACCCATGGGCTTTCAGTTCTCGGTCGACATAGGTGCGCACGCGCTTGTCCGAGCTGTTGTACTGGCGGTATTCGGCGAGCTCGGACCCGTGTATGTCGTCGTACCAGCGATAGCTGCGGAAACTGCTGAAATCGGCGTCATCCGCGTAATCGACAGTAAAAGAGGGCTGGTTGCTGCAACCGGCGAGCGCGAACAGCAGGGCGACAACGGCTGCGCCGGTCCACCGGGGGTAGGGTATTGGATGAGGCATGGCCGTGATGTCCTGCGTTGCGGAGAAACTGGCAGGCCATCATAGCCCTGCGGGGTCCGCAGTGCCATGCGATGCAACGGGCAGCGGAACGGCGCGGGGTCTGCTGTCGGGTCGATAGGCATAGCGCTGCACTTCCGGCTGGCGAAACGCGCGCAGCAATATCCGGTAGGCGTCCAGGTCCAGGGCGGGCGGGCTCGCGGCCGGTGCACGCCGGGGTAAATGCCGCAGGGACGGAAAAGTCCCGAGGTGGTGCCACTGGTGCACCAGGTGCCAGTCCGTGTGCGCGTTCCCCGGTGCGTCCTCCCGGAGCAGGATGGCGTGCTGCCAGGGCCAGGCCGCGAGTTGCGCGGGGGCCAGGGCTGCCAGCAGCCTCAGGTTGTGCTTC
The DNA here is from genome assembly GCF_963973825.1 of uncultured Haliea sp. Taxonomy (NCBI): domain Bacteria; kingdom Pseudomonadati; phylum Pseudomonadota; class Gammaproteobacteria; order Cellvibrionales; family Halieaceae; genus Haliea; species uncultured Haliea sp. The sequence goes on along the minus strand of NZ_CAXBAE010000011.1, from coordinate 63,250 downwards.
TTGGCGGGCTCCCGACCCACACAGGCGCCGAGACATTGCCCGAGCTGGTACGCGAAACAGGGGCCGCGGCCCCGGTCCAGCCCGAGCACACGCTGGCACAGGCCGCAGCGCCGCGCGAGGGTGATCAGGTAGTCCTCGGCTGCCCGGCGCTGGCGAAACAGGCCGTAGTGGCTGTCGTCTGGGGACAGATTGTCAGCCGCCAGCGCCGTCACCTCGGGTCGCAGAAAGCCCGAAGCCGCTGCGGCCAGGCGGGGTACATGCACGGTGACCGGGTGGCGAGCTCTGCGCTGACGCCGGTTGAACAGTGGCATGTCCCGCTTGATCTCGAGGTTCTCCAGAAGCTGGGCGCCAATGTCCCCCGCCGTTAACGTACAGTCGATGCGGCGGGTGCTGCGCATCAGGCGCTGGTGGCGGGCCGAGGACTCCGCCTCGCGAGCGTGCTCGCGCAGTCTGCGCGCGATGTGCAGGCTCTTGCCGATGTACAGGGGCGTGGGGCCGTCGCCATACAGGCGATAGACACCGGGGCTGTTCGGCGGCTGGTCGACCAACTGCCCGTTCACGAAATACTCAGGCGGGTGCATTGTCCCTTTCGCTGTTGATGGGTGCGCGTTACCGGCCAATCTGCCGGGATGGGCACCCCTCGGGAAATAATCGAGGCTTTTGCCAGAGAGCCCGACAATGATGGCAGACGGTGTGATGACTGAAAAAGCCTCACTTCACCTTAGAGGAAAATAGCAGGTCAGTACAAGCTGTGGCCCCGGAAAAACGGCGCGGGTATGGGAAGCGGAAAAGCGGCTGCATTACGCTTGCTAACGGGGAGTCGTCGGGCCTCAGCTGCCTTTGATGATAAACGGCACGTGGCCGCTCGCTTGCTTCTTTTCCCGCTTCGCGGTTTTCTTTTCTTTGGGCGTAAGGGCCGAGGCCTTCTTTGATTCTTTATTGCTGCGCTGATTTCTGGACATGCGGTGCACTCCCGGTCCGACATGGACTCTCGACTCACCATAGGCCTATTGGCCGCCGAAATCCGTTTTATTTCACATGGGAGGGACATAAAGAAATTGGTGGGCCCACCAGGACTTGAACCTGGGACCAATCGATTATGAGTCGACTGCTCTAACCAACTGAGCTATAGGCCCGATAATGCAGGTGGGGGATTATAGAGAAGAACCCACCGCAGTCACAGCCCCGTGTGGGGCTGATTGCGGCGGGCGGGTGCGCCTAGGGAGCAGCGATAATATTCACGGCATCGTAGAGGTTGGGTGAGCTGCAGTGCGCAACATCATCCATGGCGGCGTTGGCCTTGCCGATACCACCGCCGTTCATATACGCCTCAAAGGCCTTGCCGAGTGCGGCATAGGATGGCCATGCGGCTACGTGATAATAGTCGAACTCAACATCGCCGACGCCCAGGGAGGGCGCCAGGATCCAGCTCGCTCCGGGCGCTTCCATCTCCACCATCATGGCGCTGACACTGCTATGGCTGGCCATGGCGTCAGCCATGCCGCTGTCGTCGTCGAGGGAGCAGCGAGCGAACCAGACCACACCGTCGCCCGGCTCGCCGTCGGGTTCCAGAATGGTGTAGGACGCCATCAATGCGTGGCTGCAATCCAGTGCATCGGCATAGGCCTGTGACACTGCTCCCGACTCGTGCACCCATTTCTGCATCTGCGCGCCGAACTGTTCAGCGTTGTCATAGGCGCCGATGAAGCCCACCTCAAAGGGCATCTCCCCGGTGCGGAACTGCGGCGTGATCATCCACGCATTGTAGCCGCGGCTGTGTTTCGCTGCCTATTTCTTCAGGCCCTTGTTGGCGCTTTCAAGGTCGGCGAATCCCTTTCCTTCCTTGAAGGTGCAGGCATAGAGCTCGAGGGGTTGAGCTGTTGCGGTATCCTGGGCACTGGACGGTGCAGCGCTGGCCGCGGCCGCCGTGAACACCGCGATAGCGGCATAGGTTGCTGTTTTCATGACATTATTTCCTGTAATTGTTATGAGGGCTATGCCAGTGAGACCAGCTTCGGCATCCACTAAGCGTAGGTGACGCGGGGGTCCTGTCAATTGAGGCGCGCCTGCAGACTCTCGATGTTGCGCCGGATGACGGCATTGATTTCAGCGCTCAGGCCACCGAGGTCGAGGCATTCCTGCAGGAGTCTGGCCGCGCCTGCATGGTCGCCCGCCTTGACCGCGAGGTTGGCTCGGTTCAGGCACATGGCGGGTGTGCGGTGGCCTGTGGCCTCCGCACGCTGGTAGAGGTCGCTGGCGGCGCCGAAATCCTGTGCCCGGTAGCAGGCCTCCGCTGCGCCCTCCAGGCTGTGCCCGGGACGGTAGCCCATCTCCGCGGCGCGCACAAAGTAGTCGCGCGCGCGGGAGAAGTCCGCCGCATGGTACATCGCGCTGGTCGCGGCGATGCTGTAGAGCCTGCCGCTGGGCTGTGTGGCCAGTTCGCGCTCCATCAGCGCCAGATAGCGCAGTGAGCGCGCGCTGCGCGGTCGCGCCGGGTTGGCGTCGATGTAGTGGTGGATCGGGATGTGCAGCGTTCCCTGGCGGTGTTCGTCTATGGAGGCATCTACCGTCTCGTGGATGCTGCCGGTGTAGCGGATGTCCGTGCGATTGCGGAACAGGCGCAGGATGGGGTTGACGGTATAGCCGCTGAAGCCGCGGCTGAGCTCGAGGTCCTGGGCAGCCTGCCAGCCGTAGGCCGTCTGGTCGTTGTTGTAGTTGTATTGTTGCAGGAAAAAGCCGTCGAGGTCGGTGCGCGCGATGACTTGGTGCAGGGCAGAGAAGTCGGTGGGGGTGATGAGCTCGTCGGCGTCCAGCACGAGGATCCACTCATGCCGCGCCTGTGCCAGGGAATAGTTGCGGGCGGCGGCGTAGTCGTCGTGCCAGGTGTAATCGAACACCCGGTCGGTAAAGTTGCTGGCAATCGCGCGGCTGTTGTCGCTGGAGCCGGTGTCAACAACGACGAGTTCGTCGACATGCGGTGCGGCAGCGCTGAGGCAGTCGCGCAGGAAGAAGGCTTCGTCCTTGACGATCATGCACAGTGACAAGGGCATGTTCGGGCTCCGGCGATAGGCGGTCTGCGCAGGCGCCGTCCGTGGCGACCCGCGCGGCTCAGTCCTTACTCGTCCAGGAAGCTGCGCAGGTAGTCTGAGCGCGTCGGGTGGCGCAGCTTGCGCAGTGCCTTGGCCTCGATCTGGCGGATACGCTCGCGGGTGACATCGAACTGTTTGCCCACTTCCTCGAGGGTGTGGTCGGTGTTCATGTCGATGCCGAAGCGCATGCGCAGCACCTTGGCCTCGCGCGCGGTCAGGCCGGCGAGCACTTCCTTGGTCGCTTCCTGCAGGCCCTGGCCGGTAGCCGCTTCGATGGGCGAGCTGATGGTGATGTCCTCGATGAAATCGCCCAGATGCGAGTCTTCGTCATCACCAATCGGGGTTTCCATGGAGATGGGCTCCTTGGCGATCTTGAGCACCTTGCGCACCTTGTCCTCGGGCATGTCCATGCGCTCACCGAGCTCTTCCGGCGTCGGCTCACGGCCCATTTCCTGCAACATCTGCCGCGAGATGCGGTTCAGCTTGTTGATGGTTTCGATCATGTGCACGGGTATGCGGATGGTGCGGGCCTGGTCCGCGATGGAGCGGGTGATGGCCTGCCGAATCCACCAGGTGGCGTAGGTGGAGAACTTGTAGCCGCGGCGGTACTCGAATTTGTCCACCGCCTTCATCAGGCCGATGTTGCCCTCCTGGATGAGGTCGAGGAACTGCAGGCCGCGGTTGGTGTATTTCTTGGCGATCGAAATCACCAGGCGCAGGTTGGCCTCGACCATTTCCTTCTTGGCGCGGCGCGCGCGGGCTTCGCCCATGGACATGCGGCGGTTGATGTCCTTGATTTCGTTGACCGACAGCCCGCACTGCTCCTCGACCGCGATAATGCGGCGCTGCAGACGCAGGATGGTGTCCTTCTGGGCCGTGAGTCGTGCGACGTAGTCTTTCTTGCCCCGGGTCTGGCGCGTAATCCACTTGAGGTCCGACTCGGACCCCTGAAAGGAGGTGATGAAGTCCTTGCGGGGCATGCCGCAGTCGCGGACGGCAATGGTCATGATCTGGCGTTCCTGCTCACGGACAGAAGCCAGCACGTTGCGCGGCCCTTCCATCAGCGGGTCAAAGACTCGAGGGGTCAGCTTGAAGAACTTGAACAGCTCGCCCAGCTTCTCCATCTCCTTGATGGCGGTCTTGTCGTTACGGCCCTTGGCAGCAATTGCCTTTTCGGTCTTGTTGAACTGGCGCTTGAGTGCCGTGAAGCGCTTCTTCGCCTCCACGGGATCGGGGCCCGACTCGGTTTCCTCGTCGGAGGTGTCGGGTTCATTGCTGTTGCTCTCGGCGACTTCAGCGGCCGAAGGCACATGGTCGGCCGGGTCCAGGTAGCCAATCATCACGTCGCCCAGGCGGCGCTCTTCCCGGGTCACCAGGTCGTACTCGTCCAGGATCTGCTTGACGGCACCCGGGTAGTGGGCGAGGGCCGCCATCAGTTCGCGAATACCCTCTTCGATGCGTTTGGCGATGACGATTTCGCCTTCGCGGGTGAGCAGTTCCACGGTGCCCATCTCACGCATGTACATGCGTACGGGGTCGGTGGTGCGACCGGCTTCGGTTTCCACGGCCGCGAGGGCCGCTGCAGCCTCGGCGGCGGCGATGTCATCCGCCGAGCTGTCGCCCTCCGTCATGAGCAGCTCATCGGCATCCGGCGCCACTTCAAACACCTGGATGCCCATGTCGTTGATCATCTGGATGATGTCTTCAACCTGATCCGGATCGGAGATATCCTCGGGCAGGTGATCGTTGACCTCGGAGTAGGTCAGGTAGCCCTGATCCTTGCCACGGGCGATGAGATCCTTGAGCCGGGACTGCTGTTGGGCGGCGTTGGTCATTCGGCAGACACCTTCGAATAAGATACAAAAAAAACGTAGCCGGAAATTATAGCCGGAACAGAGCCGACCCTCCAGTGCAATCCCCGGTATTAATTGGAGCGCCTTGGCGTGAGCGGTGCGAGGCTCAGGGCGGCCGGGCTGAGGGCTGTTGATCCGCTCGAGGCTTTTGTAGCGCTCAGGGCTGTTGAACCGCTCAGGGCTGTTGATCCACTCAAGGCTGCCGCTTCTTGCGGGCCTCATCCAGACGCTGTTTTTCCTTCAGCAAATCCCTGAGTTGTTGCTTGTCCGCTTCGCTCATCTCAGCGTAGTTGGTCGCTTTCAATTTGTCGACTCGCGCCGACAATTCGCTGCGCTGGGGCAGCTGCGCCAGCGCTTCCACGGTGTCGATAAACTGCTGTTCGATCCCCTCGCGCGGAATCAGTCGCTCCTCCCCGGCCAGCCGGCTGAGCAGCTCACCTTCCGGTGTGCCATACCAGTGGCCCAGCAGCATGGCGGTGTTGGAATCCGGCCGCCGCTGCAGCAGTGCCAGTAGCTCGCGCAGCAGCACGATGTCCTCGCCCTCCAGGGCGGCGATGGCCGCAACCTCCACGCGGGCCGCGATGTCGGGCTGGTGCAGCAGCAGGGCGATGGCCGCCTGGGCCAGGTTGCTGTAGCCCAGCGCTGCGCGGCCGCTGGGATTGCGGCGCTTGGGCCCGCCGCCCTCGTGTTGCTCTTCTGGCGCATTGTTGGTCGGCCCAGGCGCGGCTGCGGGTGGTGGTGCCTCCAGGTGCATGAGCTCTGCAACGGTCAACCCGGTTCGCTCGGCGAGTGAGCGGAACATGAGCTGGCGAAACACGCCCTCGGGCAGCTGGCGCAGCCACGGCAGGGCGAGCTTGCTGAGGCGCGCGCGTCCCTCCAGGGTGGTGGTGTCTAGGTCTTCGCTCACGGCCTCGAAGAGGAAGGTCTCCAGGGGGGTCGCGCGCCTGACCAGTTCACGGAAGGCGTCACTGCCCACTTTGCGCACCAGGGTGTCCGGGTCCTCGCCTTCATCGAGAAACAGGAAACGTGCCTGCCGCCCATCCTCCATGCAGGGGAGCGCTGCTTCCAGCGCGCGCAGCGCCGCCTTGCGCCCGGCGGCATCGCCATCGAAACAGAATACGACCTCGGGCGTCAGCCGATACAGGCGCTCCAGATGCGCCTGGCTGGTCGCGGTACCCAGGGTCGCGGTGGCCTGGGTGATGTCGTGCTGGGCCAGCGCGATCACGTCCATATAGCCCTCTACGACCAGCACCCGATCCAGCTTGCGGTTGGCCTGGCGTGCCTGGTAGAGGCCATACAGCTCGCGGCCCTTGGAGAAAATGGGCGTCTCCGGGGAGTTCAGGTACTTGGGTTTGTCGTCGCCAAGCACCCGCCCGCCGAACGCGATGATGCGGCCGCGCTGGTCGCGAATCGGAAACATCACGCGATCGCGGAAGCGATCGTAGGTGCGCCCTGCCTCGTTCTGCACCAGCATCCCGGTTTCGAGCAGCCATTTGCGCTGTTCCTCGCTGTCACCGAGGGCCTGCAGCAGGTTGTCCCAGCCCGGCGGGGCGAATCCCAGGTCAAAGCGTTTGGCAATTTCGCCGGTGAGTCCGCGCTGCTTCAGGTAGTCCACGGCGCGGTGCGCCTCGGGGTGGCTGCGCAGCTGCTTCTGGTAGTAGCGCGCGGCCTGTTCCAGCAGGGCGTACAGCGGTTTGCCGGTTTCCTCCCTGCCCGGCTGGGGGCTGCCGGGCCGTGTCTGCTCCCGCGGCACTTCCAGGCCGAGGCTGCTGGCCAGCGTTTCCACCGCCTGGGGGAAATCCACGTTCTCGTAGTCCATGACGAAGCCGAGGGCGTTGCCGCCGGCACCGCAGCCAAAGCAGTAGTAGAACTGCTTGTCGGGGTTGACGCTGAAGGAGGGGGTTTTCTCCTCGTGGAAGGGGCAGCGGGCGCTGTAGTTCTTGCCGGTTTTTTTCAGTTTCACCCGGCGGTCGATCACCTCCACGATGTCCACGCGGTCGAGCAGATCGTCGAGGAACTTTTGTGGAATGCGTCCGGCCATGGAAGATCAGCGATACTCAGTATACCCGGCCATTGAAGCACGGCGCCGGAGGCTTGTCAGCGGTTAGCGGCGTGGGGACTGCGATGCGGCAGCATCGACGCGCATGGAGGGCGGGCCGGCAGGCCACCGGTCAGGCGGTCAGGCGCGCCTTCACCAGCTTGCTGACCGCGCCCACGTCGGCGCGGCCCTGCAGCTGGGGTTTGAGCTCGGCCATCACGGCGCCCATGGCCTGCATGCCGCTGCCTTCAGCGCGACCGATGGCGGCATTGATCAGTTCGTCAAGCTCGGCTTCACTGAGCGGGCTGGGCAGGAATTCCTGGATGACCGCGATTTCCCGTTCTTCCTGGGCTGCGAGCTCGGGGCGTTCCGCGGCGTGGTATTGCTGCGCCGAATCGCGACGCTGCTTGATCATCTTGTCGAGGACGGCGAGGGCGCGCGCGTCATCGATCTCGATGCGCTCGTCAACCTCAATCCGCTTGAACTCCGACTGAATCAGCCGGATGGTGCCCAGGCGTTCCTTGTCACGGGCCTTCATGGCCGCTTTCATGGCGGCCTTGATGGTTTCTACAAGTGTGGTGCTGCTCATGGGCTGGGCTGCCTGTGTGCTGCCTGGCAGGGAATCAATACAGGCGGACGCGCTTGCGATTTTCCCGGGACAGCTTCTTCAGGTGGCGCTTGACGGCGGCAGCCGCGGCGCGCTTGCGGGTCGTGGTGGGCTTTTCGTAGTGCTCGCGCTTGCGCACTTCAGCCAGTACGCCAGCCTTTTCACAGGAGCGCTTGAAACGGCGCAGGGCGACGTCAAAGGGCTCGTTTTCCTTCAGTTTGATATGCGGCATTAACTCTTTACCTGTTTCGTCTGTTCGTGGCCTGCACGCCCGCTGCCGGGGCGTTGAACCGTAAAAGGTCGCGCATTCTATACCCATGTAGCGGCATTTGCAAAGCCCGAGACGCGCAGTCCGTGACGCGCAGTCCGTGACGCGTCGCCCGGGAAATCCGGAGGGCCTGTCCAGCCTCGCACCCCCCGGCACAACCCGGTATTATCCCACGCTGCAAATATCATGGAGCCCTCATGCGAATTCTGGGCCTGGAAACTTCCTGCGACGAGACCGGCGTGGCCATTTTTGACACCGGGCGCGGCCTGCTGGCGCACGCCCTGTTCAGTCAGGTCGACATACACGTGGAATACGGTGGCGTGGTCCCCGAGTTGGCCTCCCGCGACCATGTGCGCAAGACACTGCCGCTGGTGCACCAGGTGTTGGGGGAGGCGGGCCTGAGCCCGGCAGACCTGGATGGCGTGGCCTATACGGCGGGGCCGGGACTGGTCGGTGCCCTGATGGTGGGAGCCACGCTGGCGCAGACGCTGGCCTGGGCCTGGAACATCCCGGCCCTGGGCGTGCACCACATGGAGGGCCATCTGCTGGCACCCATGCTGGAGGAGGAACACCCGGCATACCCCTTTGTGGCGCTGCTGGTATCCGGGGGCCACACGCAGCTGGTGCGGGTCGACGGCATCGGCCGCTACCGTCTGTTGGGAGAATCACTGGACGATGCTGCCGGTGAAGCCTTCGACAAGGCGGCCAAGATGCTCGGCCTGCCTTACCCCGGTGGCCCGCATATCGCCCGGCTCGCCGAATCCGGCAACGCCACCCGCTTCGATTTTCCGCGACCCATGGTCAATCGCCCGGGTCTCGATTTCAGCTTCAGCGGCCTGAAAACCTTCACGCTCAACACCGTGAATGCCTGCCGGGAGGAGAGTGGCCTGAGCGCTCAGGACAAGTGTGACATTGCCCGCGCCTTCGAGGAGGCCGTGGTTGCCACGCTGGTGATCAAGTGTCGCCGGGCGCTGGAACAGGAGGGCCTGTCCACGCTGGTCATGGCCGGTGGCGTCAGCGCCAATCGCAATCTGCGCGCGCAGTTGCAGTCCGCACTCGGCAAAACCGGGGCACGCGTCTTCTACCCGGCACCCCAGTTCTGTACCGATAATGGTGCGATGATCGCCTTTGCCGGGGCCCAGCGTCTGGCGGCGGGTCAGGTGGACGGCCCCTTGGCGACCGTGCGCCCCCGCTGGCCAATGACCGAACTCCCGCCGCTCTAGGGAGTCCGTGGCAGCGGTGTCGGCTGGTCGGGCGCCGCCGATGCCAGTATCATGCGCCACTGCTCAGTGAAGGCCTGGATTATGTCCCGAGATACGTGTCGCCGCCCCGCTGCGGCGCAGGAACGGCCGCCGTGGTAGATATTGTCTTTATTCGTGAATTGCGCGCGGATGCCGTGATCGGCGTCTACGACTGGGAGCGCGGAATCCGGCAAACCCTGCTTATCGACCTGGAAATGGCCTGGGACAATCGCCCCGCCGCACAGGGGGATGATCTGTCCCGCGCACTGGATTATGCCGCGGTGTCCCGGCGGGTGATCGATTGGGTGGAGGCCTCGCGCTGCGAGCTGCTGGAGACGCTTGCTGAGGAGCTTGCCGAGCAGGTGCTTGGCGGCTTCGATGTGCCGTGGTTGCGCCTGCGTCTGTGCAAGCCGGGGGCAGTGCTGCAGGCGCGCGACGTCGGTGTGCTGATCGAGCGCGGGGTAAGCCCGGCGTGACCCGTGTTTTTCTTGGCCTGGGCAGCAATATCGAGCGTGAACGCTATCTTGTTGCAGGGCTGGATGCGCTGCAGGCGCTCTTTGGCGCCCTGGAACTCTCACCTGTGTACGACAGTGCCGCCATCGGCTTTGACGGACAACCCTTCCTGAATATGGTTGTTGCGGTTGAGACCCGATTGCCGCTGGCCGACATGGCGACTCGCCTGCGCGCCATCGAGACCGAGCACGGTCGCCCGCTGAATGCGACCCGCTTCTCCGCCCGGCAGCTGGACATCGATATTCTCACCTACGGCGATCTGGTGGGCGAGCACCACGGCATCAGCCTCCCCCGCGGGGAGATACTGGAAAACGCCTTTGTGTTGCGCCCCCTGGCCGAGTTGGCACCGGCGCACCGGCATCCCGCTACCGGTTCGAGCTACGCCGAGCTGTGGCGCGCGTTTCGGCAGGACAGCCAGGCGCTGAAGCGGGTGGACTTTGCCTGGCGCGGGCGCTGGATATCCCGCGCCGAGTGAATACGCCGGGCGCGCTGCGCCGCCTCAATCGGCGGGTGTTGTGCGCATGGCGTCCAGCAGGCGGATCTGTTCCGCCGCCAGCGCCTCGCCCAGTGCCTTGCCAGCAAGCCCCTGCGCCACGAACACCTCGGCGCTGACCGATCTCGCCCTGCGCAGCGCCTCGCGCAGGTAGGCCGCCTGGGGATAGGGGCGCTGCTCGCTGCCCGCACGACCGCGGGCGTCGGCCTCGCAGGCCTGCAGAAATGCCTCGAACCGCTGTGGCTGACGCAGGGCGCCGGTTCCACGCAGCAGCTTCAACAGTGTCTTGCCTCGCAGCTCTTGCGCCCGATGGCAGAGCAGGTGGAACTCGCAGACCTGTAGCGCCAGGTCCCGGTACTGGTTGGGTGCGCGCAGGCGCTGGCAGACATCGCGCACCAGCGACAGCCCACGCTGCTCATGTGCGATGTGTCGTGGCCACTCGGCTTCCGGCGTTATGCCCTTGCCCAGGTCGTGCAGCAGGGCCGCAAAGCGCACATCCGCGGCGGGGGTGAGGCGGGCTGCCTGCTGCAACACCATCAGGGTGTGCAGGCCGGTATCCACTTCCGGATGATACTGCGGGCTTTGCGGTACGCCGAACAGCCTGTCGACCTCCGGCAGCAGTGCGCGCAGCGCGCCGCAGTCGCGCAGTACCGTGATGAAGGTCTCGGGGCTGCGTTCAGCGAGTGCTCTCTGCATCTCGATCCAGACGCGCTCCGCCGGCAGGTGCTCCAGTTCACCCTGGTTGACGATGTCCGTCATCAACGCCAGCGTCTCCGCTGCAACGGTAAAGCCGAGGTGCGCGTAGCGGGCGGCGAAGCGCGCTGTGCGCAGCACCCGCAGTGGGTCCTCCACAAAGGCTCCGGACACATGGCGCAGCACCCGCTGGCGCAGGTCCCGCTGGCCACCGTAGGGGTCGATGATCTGCCCGGTTGCGTCGCGGGCCATCGCGTTGATCGTCAGGTCGCGGCGCAGCAGGTCCTCTTCCAGCGTGACTGCGGGATCGCAGTGCACTACAAAGCCGGTATAGCCGTGGCCCTGCTTGCGTTCTGTGCGCGCCAGGGCGTGTTCTTCCTTGGTTTCCGGGTGCAGGAAGACGGGGAAGTCCTTGCCCACTTGCTGATAGCCCAGGGCCAGCAGGGTCTCCGGTGTTGCCCCCACCACCACCCAGTCGCGCTCGCTGCAGGGGTAGTCGAGCAGGGCATCGCGCACGGCACCGCCGACCAGGTAGGTTTTCACGCCCGACAGCGTCCGTTCTTGCAGGCGCAGGAGGTGCGCTCGCCAGTGTCCAGGTTGTACAGGGTCATGGCGCCGCCCCACACGCAGCCCGTGTCGAGGCCAATGGTGTTCGGGCTGTCGGTAACGCCCTCTATCGAGGCCCAGTGACCGAAAATGATCCTGTCGCCCGCGGTTTTGCGCTTCTTGTGGCTGAACCAGGGGGAGACCTTCTTGCTGTCGCCTTCCGGTCGCGGGTTGGGAACGGGGCCCTTGCTCAGCAGGTCGAGCACGCCCTTCTTGGTGCAGTAGCGCATGCGCGTAAGATAGTTGGTGATCACCCGCAGCCGCTCCATGCCCTGCAGCTCATCGGACCAGACCGCCGGCTCGTTACCGTACATTGCCGCCAGGAACGTGATGCAATCGGGGCTCTGCAATACGGCCTCCACTTCCCAGGCGCGGTGCATGGCGTCTTCCACGCTCCACTGCGGCGGAATGCCCGCATGCACCATGGTGTAGCCGTGTTCGTAGTGCAGCAGCGGTCGGTGCGTCAGCCAGTTGAGCAGCTTGTCCCGGTCCGGTGCGGCGAGAATCTTGTCCAGCGTGTCGGAGGGCGAGGGTGCGCGCACACCGGCCGCAACCGCCAGCAGGTGCAGGTCATGGTTGCCCAGCACCATGACCAGGTTGTCGCGCATGTCATACAGGAAACGCAGGGTTTTCAGACACTTGGGGCCGCGGTTGACGATGTCGCCAACCGACCACAGGGTGTCGCGATCGGGGTTGAACTGCACGCGCTTGAGCAGGTGTTTCAGGGGCTGCAGGCATCCCTGTATGTCACCAACTGCATAGATCGCCACAGCGGCTACTCAGTTCAGTGCCGTGGGAGTGTGCAGGGTGAAGGCGCGGATGGGCACATCGAAGCGCTGCTCGGCCTCACCGCCCGGTGCCCCCCCGGTGCGGGTGACCATGGTGTAGCTGCCTTCCATGAAGCCGACCGGGGTGGCCAGGGTTGTGCCGCTGGTATAGCGGAAATACGCCTCCGGCTGAATCACCGGCTGCTCGCCGACCACACCCTCGCCGCGCACCTCCTGCTGCGCCCCTTCCGCATCGGTGATGATCCAGTGCCGCGACAGCAGCTGCACAGCCTGGTTGCCGCTGTTGCGGATGGTGATGGTGTAGGCAAAGGTGTACTGCCCGTCGGTGGGACGTGAATGGCGTGCGAGGTAACTGGTCACCACATCAACGTTCACCAGGGAGGGGTCGAAGGGGCTGGGTGCTCGGGTTTCCATGGGGTCAGGCATCGCTCAGGTGGTTGGCCAGGCGGATAAAATCCAGCAGCTGCAGCGTCTCTGCGCGGGCACCGGGGTCAACCCCCAGCTGCTCGAGTTCGTGATCGGAGAGTATACCCTTTAAATTATTGCGCAGCGTTTTGCGGCGCTGGGCGAAGGAAGCCTGGACGATCCTGCGCAAACTGTCCTCGTCACACTCTGGCCAGGGCGAATGCGGGTAGGGGGTCAGCCTGACAATGGCTGACTGGACCTTCGGCGGCGGATAAAACGCGTCGGGCGGCACATCGAACAGGTGTTCCACCGCGCAGTGATACTGGGCCATGATGCCGAGACGCCCCCAGTGCTTGCCCCCCGGCGTTGCTGCCAGGCGGTTGACCACCTCCAGCTGCAGCATGAAGTGCATGTCCTGCAGCAGGGGGGCGAACTCCAGCAGGCGAAACAGCAGGGGTGTCGAGATGTTGTAGGGCAGGTTGCCTACCACCCTGAGCGGCACGCCATCGCGGGCCAGGGTGGCGAAGTCGAAGGCCAGCGCATCGGCGCTGTGCAATCTGAAATCCGGGTAGATGCTGAACGCCGCCAGCAGGCCGGTCACCAGATCCCGGTCCAGTTCCACCACATCGAGGCGTATATCGCGACTGATCAGTGCGGCGGTCAGCGCACCCTGGCCGGGGCCGATCTCCACCAGGTGCTCACCGGGCTGCGGGTGTATGGCATTGGCGATCTCGGCGATGATGCCTGCGTCCTGCAGGAAATTCTGGCCGAAGCGCTTGCGCGGTGTATGGGCGGTTTTCATGGGCGCATTGTACGGGGCATGCCGGCCAAAGTGCACGTTTTCACGCGGGCGATGGCCAGCCGGCATTCCACACGGGTGCCTTACCGGCCGCCGCACTTCTCCTGCCCCGGCTGTTATACTCCCGCCCCAGATCAACGAGCTACCAGAACGCCGCATGACACTCTCGCAGTACGCCACACTCATGGACACCATGGCTCGCCTGTCACTGAAGGCCGATGCTTCGCGCTATTTTTTCGGCTACGTGTGGTGGGTGCTGGAGCCCCTGCTCTACGTGCTGGTGTTTTATGTGGTCTTCGAGCTCATCCTGCAGAACCGCAAGGAAGACTTTGTGGTATTCCTGATGTGCGGGCAACTGGCGTTTGTCTGGTTCTCCAAGTCGCTGAACCAGGCGGCCCGCAGTATTCTCGGCAGCAAGGGCCTGGTCGGCCGGGTCGACATTCCCAAAAGCCTGTTTCCCCTGGCCACCATCCAGGAGGGCCTGTACAAGCAGGCTGCTGTTTTCCTGCTGCTGTTCGCCGTGCTCCTGGCCAAGGGTTACGCGCCTTCACTGCTGTGGGGCTGGCTGCTGCCGGTGATGCTGGTGAATTACCTGCTGATCGTGGCCTGCTCGCTGTTTGCGGCCTATCTGGTGTGCTGGGTGTTCGACTTCCACGTCTTTATTTCCATGGCGACCATTTTTCTCATGTTCACCTCCGGGGTGTTCTGGGACCCCCGTGACCTGGATCCGGCCATGACCCACTGGGTGCTCACGTTGAACCCGCTCGCCTTCCTGCTGGATGCCTACCGGCAGATCCTGCTGGCGGGTGTAGCACCGGATGCCGTGCATCTGGCGATTGTCGGCAGTATTGCCCTGCTGGTGGCGCTGGCGGGACTGGCGGTGCTGCGGCGCCACAGCCGCTTTATCGCCCTGCGGGTGATCACCTCATGAGCGACCTGCCGATGCTGGAACTGGTGGGCGTCTCCCATCACTACATGGCGCGCAAAAGCAGTTTCGACCATGGCCTGCACCATGTGCTGGACAATGTCTCCCTGCGGGTCATGCCGGGAGATACCCTGGGTATCGTCGGTCGCAACGGGGCCGGCAAGACGACGATGTTGCGCCTGATGGCCGGCATCATCGAGCCGCGGCAGGGGGTCATTCGCCGCCGCGCCGGTGCCAGCTGTGCGCTGCTCAGCCTGGGGCTGGGCTTTCAGGATTCTCTCTCCGGCCGCGACAACGCGCTCATCTCCGCCATGTTGCAGGGCGTGAGCAAGCGCGATGCACTGGCCAGCCTCGATGCCATTCGCGAGTTTACCGAGCTCGGTGACTCCTTCGAGGAGCCGGTGAAAACCTATTCCTCCGGCATGCGCGCCCGTCTGGGTTTCGCCAGCGGCTTGCTGACACGGGTGGATATCCTGCTGATTGACGAGGTGTTGAGCGTCGGCGATGCGCAGTTCCGCGACAAGGCGCTGGCCGCCATGCAGCAGCGCCTGGGCGGCGAGCAGACCGTTGTGTTCGTGTCGCACGCGGAAGGTCAGCTGAAGGCGCTGTGTGACCGGGCAGTCTGGATTGAGCAGGGGCAGCTGCGTGCCGAGGGGAGCCCGGAGGAGGTTATTGCGCTGTATCGGCAGCCGGTGGCCGCGCCCCGCTGACGGTTACGCCGATGGGCCCGCGCGCTACGGACTGATGTGCCGGGCCAGCTTCACCGCCAGACCCAGCGCCGCGCGCAGGCTACCATCACTGGCCAGCCCGGTACCCGCCAGTTCCAGCGCCGTCCCGTGATCCACACTGGTCCTCACTATCGGCAACCCCAGCGTAATGTTCACGGCATTGCCGAACCCCGCATACTTCAGTACCGGCAGGCCCTGGTCGTGGAACATGGCGAGGTAGGCGTCCGTCTGCTCCAGCAGTTTCGGGCTGAAGGCGGTGTCGGCGGGCAGCGGCCCCAGCAGGTGCATGCCCTCTGCGCGCAGCTGCTCCAGCAGTGGCGTGATGATCTCGATTTCCTCGCGCCCCAGGTGGCCGCCTTCGCCGGCGTGCGGGTTGAGGCCCAGCACGGCAATGCAGGGAGCTTCGATGCCAAACTTGCCCTGCAGGTCCGCATGCAGAATGCGCAGTGTGCGGGCCAGCGAGTCGCGGGTTATGGCCTTGGAGACGGCAGACAGCGGCAGGTGCGTGGTGGCCAGCGCCACCCGTAACTCACCGGCGGCGAGCAGCATCACCACCTGGGCGGTGTTGGTCCGTGCAGCCAGGAACTCGGTGTGACCGCTGAAGGGGATGCCCGCATCGTTGATGATCGACTTCTGTACCGGTGCGGTGACCATCGCGTCAAAACACCCGGACAGGCAGCCGTCAGTCGCCAGCTCGAGTGTTCGCACCACGTAGGGCGCATTCGCCCGGTCCAGACTGCCGGGCAGCGCCGGCACGGCCAGTGCGGGGGCGAACAGGCCCGACGCGCCCGTGGTCGCCTCGCACTGGCTGGACGCCGGTGCTGGCAGCACGGTCAGCGTGCCCGCGGCCTGCGTGCGCGCAGCCGCCGCGAAGTCTGCCCGCTGCAGGTCCAGCGGCAGCCCCAGTAGCTCCGCTCGCTGCAGCAGGAGGTCCGGGTCGGCGACCACCACCAGTTCCGCGGGCCAGTCCTGCTGGGCCAGCATGACAATGACATCCGGCCCTATGCCCGCCGGCTCCCCGGCGGTAATGGCGATTCTGGGAATCGTCACGTCGACCTGTTATTTGATGTCGACGAAGGCTTCGTCGCGGATTTTGCGCAGCCAGGCGTCCAGCTCTTCCTCGTATTTACGCTGGTGCAGCGCCTCGGTCGCACGGTTGCGAATGGCCTGGGCGGTCATGTCCTGCTCGCGTCGCTCCATCACTTCCAGGATGTGCCAGCCAAACTGGCTTTTCACAGGCTCTGAGATCTCCCCAACGGCGGTATCGGCCATTGCCGCCTCGAACTCGGGCACCATCTGCCCGGGGGTGGTCCAGCCGAGGTCGCCGCCCTCTGCGGCGGAGCCGATGTCCTTGGAGTACTGGCGCGCCAGTTCGGCGAAGTCCTCGCCCTCCAGGATACGGTTCCTCAGCTCCCGCGCCCGTGCTTCAGCCTGCTCTTCCGTCATGATTTCGGAGGGCTGTATGAGGATATGGCGCACCCGGGTCTGGTTGACCATCTGCTCGCCGCCCTGCATATCGGCGAGGTTGATCAGGTGCAGGCCGGAGGGGCTGCGGATCGGGTCGGATGTGGCACCGACCTCCAGGCTCGGCGCCACATCGCTGAACAGGCTGGGCAGATCCTCCAGCTTGCGCCAGCCGAGGTCGCCCCCGGAGAACGCGTAGCGCCCATCGTTGGAGGAAATGACCTGGTCGAAGGGCTCGCCTGCGCGGATGCGGCGCAGCAGGCCGTTGAGATACGTGCGCGCCGCTTCAACCTCGCTGCCGGGCGCATCCTCGGGCAGGGGCAGCAGGGCGTGAAGAATGCGATACTCGGGCTGGGTGAGCTTCTGTCCTTCCGGTGAGGCGAGGAAGTTGCGTACCTCCTGCTCGGATATCTGGATGCGCTGATTGACGTTGCCAGCCTGAACCCGCTGGATGATCATCTCGCGCCGCACCTGTTCGCGCATGGCGGCGTAGGATTGCCCCTGCTGCTCCAGTGCCGCACTGAACTCGGCCAGGCTCATGCGGTTCTGTGCCGCCACGCGTTCCATCGCCTGGTTGAGCTGTGCATCCGAGATGCGCGCACCGACGCGGTTGCCCAACTGCAACTGGATGCTCTCCAGAATCAGCCTGTCCAGGGTTTCGCGAATCAGCACATCCTCCGGGGGCAACTCGACCCCGCGCGACTGCAGGCTCTGGGTGATGGCGGCAACGCGCTCGCGCAGCTCACTGGCCATGATCACGTCGTCGTCCACGATGGCCACAACCTGGTCGAGTATCTGGGTTTGCGCCTGTACCTGGCTGCCAAGGAGCAGGGTCGCTGCAAGGCCGGCGGCCAGCAGTGCGGATTTAATAGTCACGTTCGTCAAAACCTCGAATCATGTCTTCAAGCAGGTCGGTGACCCGGCTGCCAAAGCCGCCCATGCCCTTCAGCAGGACCTGGACCTGTGTGGAGTAACGCCGTTCCAGGTTGGGATCGGTAAAGTCCGGATCTTGCCCCGACGTCGTATCGATATAGCGCAGATGCAGCAGGCGCACGCGCCAGCAGCAGCTATCGTATTCGATTCCGAACATATCTTCCACGCTGGTACTGCCCTCGACGCTGAAGTTCACGGCGCCGAATACGCTCCAGCGGTTGTTCACGGGGTAGTACGCGGACAGGTGGGCCTGCTCGGTGACGGTGTCGTTATCGACCAGGGTGACGGGGCGTCGATAGGAGTAGCCCACATTGAACACCGCGTTGTCCGAGCGGCGGTAACTGGCGTAGGCGCTGCCTGCGTTCATGTTGCCGCTGTCCGGGTCCCAGACCAGGCTGTTGCGCAGGCTCAGGCGCTTGTTGGGGGTGAAGGTGATTTCTCCGGCCATCTCGGAGCTCGACTGCTCCAGCGCCGTGTCATCGGGGTTCAGCCGTACGCGCCGGTCGCGCAAATAGAAAATCTGCCCAACGCTGGCGCTGAGATACTCGCGACCGTCCTCGGCGCTGATATAGCGCGTGGTCAAACCCAGGGACAGGCGGTTGGCATCGTCCAGGCGGTCCCGGCCGGAGAATCGCGTATCGCGAAACAGCTGGTTGTAGGTGAACGTCAGCTCGGCGCTGTCGAAGTCGGGCTGCGTGGACTGGTCATCGTATTCGCTGATCAGGTAATAGGCGCGCGGTTCCAGCGTTTGCAGCAGCGGCTTCCCTGCAAGGCTGGTGGCGCGTTCGAAGAACAGGCCGCCGTCCAGGCTGGCCAGCGCCGAGCCCGCCGATGGGCTGTCATCACCCAGTTCGCCGTTGTCATTCAGCGCGTACTCGAGATAGCGGTATTTGGCGGTGGAGTTGAGAAAGCCGTACTGCCACAGCATGGGGTAAGTGGCGCCGCCCTCGAGATACATGCGCTGACCGGTGACGACATCATCGTTGGAGTCGAAGTACGAATACTGCGACAGGAACAGGGGCGCAACCGTGAAGGGCGTATTCTCACCCCGGTAGCGCGCGGTGATCTGCGGCAGTTTTTTGTAGTCGTTGTCGAGGTCGTCGGCGAGTGACTGGAACTCCTGCAACTCCAGGCCCACAAGCCACTGGTCCCCCAGATAGTCGAGGGTGCCAAGTTGCAACAGGCTGGTCTGGCGCTTGGTGTCCAGGTTGGAGGTGTTGAGGTCTTTGAAGTAGTCCACGTCACTGACCCGGGAGTAGTCAATGCGTGAACGCCAGCGCTGCTCGAACAGCCCGTTCTGGCGCACATTGGCCAGCCAGCGCGAATCGTCCCCTGCATCCGGGCGCTCGCGCGCGTAGCGATCATCACTGCCCATCCACGTGCCGCCGACCGACCACAAGCCGGTGTTGCGGTTCAGGTAGCGTGTTTCAAGTTCGTGGTTAAATCCGCGCTCCTGGATGTAGCGCGGCGTGTACAGCGCATCGTAATTTGGTGCCAGGTTGAGATACACCGGTACGGCGAGGTCCAGCCCGCCATTGGTGTCGGAGCTGATGTCGGGCCACAGCAGGCCGGTGCGGCGCCGGTCATCCAGCGGAAAGCGCACCCAGGGCAGGTAGAGCACCGGCACGCCGGCGACGTCGAGTTTGGCGCCGGTTGCCGTGCCCAGCCCTTCCTCGAGATCCAGCTTGATGTTGTCGGCACGCATCGCCCACTCTTCATCATCCGGGGCGCAGTAGGACAGACGCCCGTCCTGAATGAACAGCGTGCCATCCGCGGCGCGGCGCAGCTGCCCTGCACTGCCATGCAGGTGCTGTTGGTGCAGGACGAATTCGCTGTCGCGGATACTGGCCTCACCGCTGTTGGCTGAGTAGCGGGCCTCTTCCCCGCGCAACAGGACGCCCGGCTCGCGCAGGGTAATGCCGCCGCTGACCGTGCCCTCGCGCTCGGCGCGGTCAAAATAACCGTCCTCGCCGCGCAGTTGCCGATAGCCCTGGTCGACAGTCACCCCGCCGCGCAGGTAGACATCGTCACCCTGCAGTTCGGACTCCGTGGCGCGGGCGCGAATGTCTGAAGTTTCCGGGGTGTCTGCCGGGTCTGACTCCGCCAGCGGGTCGACATAGTGGCCGCCGCATCGCAGGCATTGCGGGTCGCGCTGGGCCTCGGGCGTTGCCGAGGTGGGTACCCAGTCCAGCAGTGCCGCATCATCCGCCACAGCCTGCAGAGAGCACAGGGCGCTGAGGCTCAGGGCGATGGCGATGTGGCGCAACCGGGGGTGGACGGGGCTGTGCGAGCGCGGGGTCATCAGGTTTGGGTGCATTTTTTGGTGTAAAACGGGATGATAATGCATCGCCCCCGGCTTGTCCGGGTCTTTTTCGTTGCGGGAGCTTCCCATGTCCTTACCGCCAGGCGGCCTGCTTTCCTGGTCCATGCAGGCGCTGTCAATCACCGCCGATGACGCGCCTGTCCTGCATCCGCTCGCCGGAGATGCCAGCCAGCGCCGCTACTTCCGGCTGCGCACGCGGGCGCAGGCCTACATTGCGGTGGATTCGCCCCCTGCCTCGCAGAAAAACCGCGAGTTCCTTGCCGTTCGCGCCTGCCTGGAGGCCGGCGGAGTGCGCGTGCCGGCGCTGCTCGCGGCGGACCTCGAACAGGGGTACCTGGTGCTGGAGGACCTCGGTGACAGCCTGCTGCTGGACCGGCTGACTGACGACGCTGCCGACGGCTGGTATCGACAGGCGCTGGCCCTGCAGCAGCGCATGGCGGACCTGCCCGCCGACGCCATTGCGCTGCCCGCCTATGATGCGCGACTGTTGGGTGGGGAACTGGCGCGTTTTCCCGAGTGGTTTCTGGCCGCGCTGCTTGGCCTCACGCTTTCGGATAGCGAGCGCGCCGCGCTGGGGAAGCTGGACGGACTGCTCGTCGCAAACGCCCTGGCCCAGCCCCGGGTGTTGGTGCACCGCGATTTCCACAGCCGCAATCTCATGTGCATGGCCGATGGGCAACTCGCCGTGATCGACTTCCAGGATGCCGTCTGCGGGCCTGTCACCTATGACGCGGTGTCCCTGCTGAAAGACTGCTACATTCGCTGGCCCCGGGCCCGGGTTGCGGGATGGGCGCTCGACTACCGCGATGCACTGACGGCCTCTGGCCAGCTGCCGGCGCTGGATGACGCCACCTTCCTGCGCTGGTTCGACTGGATGGGCCTGCAGCGACACCTCAAGGTGCTGGGCACCTTTGCACGGCTGGCGCTGCGCGACGGGAAGACCGACTACCTGCAGGATCTGCCGCGGGTGCTGGCGTATGTACAGGAGGTGTTCGCCCTCTACGCGGGGCAGGATCTGGCGCTTGATGCCGTAGCGGTGTGGTTTGACCAGCGCGTGTTGCCGGTTATCCAACGCCAGCCCTGGAGCCGCATGTGAAAGTCATGATCCTGGCGGCGGGATTCGGCGAGCGCATGCGGCCGCTCACCGAGCATACCCCCAAGCCCCTGCTGCAGGCGGGCGGCCGGCCTCTCATTGCCTGGCACATTGAGGCCCTGGCAGCGCTCGGGCTGGACGACCTGGTGATCAATGTCGCGCATCTGGGGCAACAGATTATTGACTGGTGTGG
The DNA here is from genome assembly GCF_963973825.1 of uncultured Haliea sp. Lineage (NCBI taxonomy): Bacteria > Pseudomonadati > Pseudomonadota > Gammaproteobacteria > Cellvibrionales > Halieaceae > Haliea > uncultured Haliea sp. The sequence continues at coordinate 42,198 of NZ_CAXBAE010000011.1, read as the reverse complement.
CGACGGCCAGCGTTGGGGTGTGCGCATTCGCTATTCGCGGGAGCCAGAGCCGCTGGAGACGGCGGGCGGCATCCAGCGCGCGCTGCCGCTGCTGGGCAGCGCCCCGTTTCTGGTGGTGAATGGTGATGTGTGGACCGAATATCCGCTGCAGCGCCTGCTTGCACGCGCCCATCTGCCGGACGGTGCCGCACATCTGGTGCTGGTCGATAATCCACCGCAGCACCCGCTGGGCGATTTCCAGCTGACGGACAGCGGCCGTGTGGTCCCCCGGCCACCCACGGCCACGGGGCTGACCTACGCGGGTATCGGGGTGTTCAGCGCCGGTTTCTTCGCCGACATGGCGCCGGGGAAGGTGCCCCTGCGGCCGCTGCTGGATGCCGCGATAGCCGCCGGGCGCCTGTCGGGTGAGCATTTCACCGGCGCCTGGGCCGATGTCGGCACGCCTGAGCGCTTGCAGGCGCTGGATGCCCGACTCCGTGCCGCCGCGGACAGCACGGGATGATCTGTCAGCACTTAGCCGCTAGAATAGCCGCCTGTCCAGTTTCCGGAGCCAGCACATGGCCGATTACCTGATTGCACCCTCCATCCTGTCGGCGAATTTTGCCCGTCTCGGCGAAGAGGTGGATGCCGTGCTGGCCGCTGGCGCCGATGTGGTGCATTTCGACGTCATGGACAACCACTACGTGCCGAACCTCACCATTGGCCCGATGGTGTGCAAGGCGCTGCGCAAGCACGGCGTCACGGCGCCGATAGACGTGCATCTGATGGTCAGTCCGGTAGACCGGCTGATCGGCGACTTCGCCGAGGCCGGCGCCAGCTATATTACCTTCCATCCCGATGCGTCGACCCATGTCGATCGATCCCTGCAGATGATCCGCGATGCCGGCTGCAAGAGCGGGCTGGTGTTCAACCCGCACGCGGGGCTCGAGGCGCTGCGCTACGTGATGGACAAGGTGGACATGGTGTTGCTGATGTCAGTCAACCCGGGCTTTGGCGGCCAGTCTTTTATTCCGGCGACGCTGGATAAACTGCGCGAGGCGCGGGCCCTGATCGACGCCTCGGGCCACGACATCCGGCTGGAGATCGACGGCGGCGTCACCGCGGCCAATATCGCGGACATTGCGGCAGCGGGCGCCGACACCTTCGTGGCCGGCTCGGCCATCTTCAATGCACCCGACTACCGCGCCGTGATTGCGCAGATGCGGGCGGCGCTGGCGGAGGTGCAACAGCCCCGATGAACGAGGCAGAATTCAGCGCCCTCGCGGCACAGGGTTACAATCGCATCCCGGTCAGTACTGAAGTACTGGCGGATCTCGAAACTCCGGTCAGCACCTATCGCAAGCTGGGTGAAGGGGCCTTCTCCTACTTTTTCGAATCCGTGCAGGGCGGCGAAAAGTGGGGCCGGTATTCGATCATCGGCCTGCCCTGCCGCACGCTGTTGCGCGTGTTCGGCAACCGCGTCGAGGTGCTGGTGGATGGCGCTGTGGTCGAGCAGGCCGAGGTCGACGACCCGCTGCAGTACGTCGAGGACTTCCAGCAGCGCTATCGCAGCGCACCGGATGCCGGCCTGCCGGTATTCCACGGTGGGCTGGTGGGCTACTTCGGGTATGACACGGTGCGCTACGTGGAGCCCCGGCTGCGCGCCGGTGCCCCCCGGGATGAGCTCGGCAACCCCGATATCCTCCTCATGGTGTCGGAAGAGGTGCTGGTGTTCGACAATCTGTCGGGCACCATCCGCCTGATCATCAACGCCGACCCACAGCGGCCCGGCGCGCTGCAGGAGGCGCGGCAGCGCCTGAGCGCGCTCGCCCTGAAACTGCGTGAACCCATGCCGCCGTTACCGGATGTGGCGCTGGCCGGTGCCGATAGCGATACGCTTGAGGCCTCAGCGACGTCGCATTTCGACGAACCGGGCTTCGCCCGGGTCGTCGAGCGCATCAAGGACTATGTGCTGGCCGGTGACGTGATGCAGGTTGTGCCGTCGCAGCGCCTCGAGGTGCCGTTCGGCGCGCCGCCCCTGAATCTGTACCGGGCGCTGCGCAACCTCAACCCCTCGCCCTATATGTACTATCTGGATCTCGGGGACTTCCATATTGTGGGGTCGTCCCCGGAGATCCTCGCCCGCCTGCAGAACAATGAAGTGACCGTGCGCCCGCTGGCCGGCACGCGCCGGCGCGGCTACAGCGAGGCAGAGGACAGGGCCCTGGAGGCGGAATTGCTCGCGGACCCCAAGGAGATCGCCGAGCACCTCATGCTCATCGACCTGGGGCGCAACGATATCGGTCGTATTGCGCGCATCGGCTCCGTTACCCTCAGTGACAAGATGGCGGTGGAACGGTATTCCCACGTCATGCACATTGTGTCCAATGTCTGTGGCCAGTTGCAGCCCGGCAAGTCGGCGATTGATGTACTGCGGGCCACCCTGCCCGCCGGCACCTTGAGCGGTGCGCCCAAGATACGTGCGATGGAGATCATCGACGAACTGGAGCCGGTGAAGCGTGGCGTTTATGGCGGCGCGGTCGGGTATCTGTCCTGGGCCGGCGAGATGGACACCGCCATCGCCATTCGTACCGCCGTGATCAAGGACGGCAAGCTGTACATCCAGGTGGGCGCTGGCGTGGTCGCCGACTCGGTGCCGCGTCTGGAGTGGAAGGAAACCCACAACAAGGCGCGCGCCATGTTCCGCGCGGCGTCTATGGTGCTGGCCGGGCTCGACTCGCCGTGAATCAGCGCGAGCAGCTGCAGGCTCTGCTGGCGCACTGTGAACACCCCTACGCGCTGCTCGATGAACTGTACCTGCCTGAAGACCAGGCCCGCGTGCTACGCACCCGCAACCTGCGGCTGATACCCGGGGAGAAGCGGCGTCGCGGCGGCAAGTATGCCTATGCCGAGTGGGCCCACGTCATCGGCATCTTTCAGACGCTCATTGGCCAGCATATCGGCTGGCGGGAAGATCTGCGGGTGCTGGATGCGGGCTGTGGTGCCGGCCTGCTGGCCATCGCCTGCGAACCGTTCCTAGGTCGTGGCGGCTGCTACACCGGCCTGGATGTGGCCGCCGAGCAGCTTGCATTCTGTCGCCAGCACTACCGGGGCGAGCACTACCGTTTCCTGCACCTCGATACCGCCAATCCGTTCTACGCGCCCGACCAGACAGCAGCAGGCGCTCCCTGGCCGGTCGCCGACGCAGGGCAACAGCTGGTGACCGCACTGTCGGTGTGGACGCATTTCAATGAACGCGACGCCCGTTTCTATATGGCGGAGCTGGAGCGGGTGCTGGAGCCCGGCGGCAAGGCGCTGGTGACGGTGTTTCTGCTGGATGAGGCGTATCACGCCACCTTGCCGCGCACTGCGGGCAAGGCCGCGCGCTTTCACGGCACGCCGCTTGAGCGCTGGGTGTTCGACCAACCCGCTTACGGCTCATCCGAGTGGTTGTGTCCCGGCTGGGCGCAGGTGCCGGAGGCGGCCATCGGCATGACGCCGGCGGGCCTGGCCAGCCTGCTGGAGGCCAGCCAGCTACAGCTCGCCGCCCACTACCGTGGGAACTGGAAAGAAGTGCCGGGGCCGTTTTTCCAGGATGTACTGGTGCTGGAAAAGCCCCGGGAGTGCCGCGCCCCGGCTGGATAGCAGGGGCGCAGCGGCTGCGGGCCGGCTACCTAGAAGTTGTAGCGCGCCGTCACGCCGATCGTGCGCTCCGGCACCAGGTTCACCTGGGTGTAGGAGCCGCCGCTGATGGCGATATCGTACTGGTCAGGGCCCTGTTGGAAGATGACGGTGTCGTCATCCAGCAGGTTCTTCGCGAACACCGAGACGTCCCACATGTCGTCGGCGCTGCGCCAGCCGGCATACAGGTTGAAATTGCTGTAGGCATCAAAGGTTTCACGCACTGCACCAATGCCGGCGGAGGCCTCGGTGTTGAGGCGCTCGTCGGTGTACTTGTACAGGCCGCGCAGGTAGATCTCGGTGCTTTGCAGGGGCCAGGTGTATTCAGAGTTCAGCGATAGCGACAGCTCGGGTTCGCCGCCGATCGGGTCGCCCTTGATATCGCAGGAGCCGAGCACCTCACCCGGTTCGCGCTGGTTACAGGGTTTGGTGGCACCGCTGTCCCATTCGCCCTTGGCGTAGCTGAAGCTGGCCCCGGTGACCCACTGCTCGGTGATCAGCAGCCTGCCGTCGAACTCTACGCCGTAGGTGGTTGCGTCGCCGTTGAAAAGGAAGCCGCCCACGATGTCGACCGGTGCACCGCTGTCGTCGAGCACCTGTATACCCCGCGTGAAGCCCAGGTAGCCGTCGAACTGCTGGTAGTACAGTGCGCCGTTGAGTGTCGCCCTGCCGTCGAGCAGGCGGCTCTTGAAGCCGATCTCGAGCGCATCGCTGGTTTCCTCGTCGTGCAGCAGGTCGTCCTCGCCATTGGGCAGGAAAACGACATTGGGGCTGGGTGTAATGGAGATGCCGCTGGGGCGGTAACCGCGGTTGTAGGCACCGTACACCGAGATGTCGTCATCGAATGCATACCGCAGTTTCACCGAGCCGGTCACTGCGGTTTCATCCCCCTTCTGGTTCCGCTCGGAGACGCCCTCAATCGGAAAGGCCGCGGCGATGCCGGCTTCGACCAGCGGTGCAAACGGGAGCAGCGCGGGCGGCAGGTAGTTCAGTGAATCGTAGTTGATGGTGCTGGCACGGAAACGGTCGTAGGACGTCCAGCGTGCACCCACTTCGAGTTGCAGGGCATCAGTCAGGTAGAAGGTGTTGAAGGTGAAGGCGGCCAGTTCCTTGCCATCCACCGGCAGCACGCCGGAGCTCAGGAAAGAGATCTCGGGCCCATTGGTAATGGTGGTGTTGCTGCTGAATTGGGTGGTGGTGTTCTGCTCGTTGTAGTACACGCCGACGATATAGTCCCAGAAATCGTTGCCGGATGAGCTCAGGCGGAACTCCTGGGAGTAGCTCTCCACCGCGGTCAGGGTGTTTTGATGCGTCAGCGCTTCAGGGTTGGTGACGTAATGGGCGCGGTCGTTTTCCGTACCCGCCGGCTTGTCGGAGTTCTGGTAGGCGGTTACCGAGGCCAGTTCAAAGTCACCGAGACGCCAGTTTACCAGCAGGTTGGCGAGGTCGTAGGTGATCTCGCCAAAGTTGTTGTATTTTCCCAGGGCGATGCGGTCATCGTCACGCAGGGTAGGACGCTCGCCCAGTGCATCAGTGCCCGACACCGCCTTGCTGTCCTCAATGCGGCGGTCGAGGTACTGCCACACCAGCGTGACATCGAGGTCGTCGGTGGGTAGCCAGTTGGCGGTGATGCGCCCCGATTTGGCGTCGGCTTCCGGGTCGTCGAGCCCGCTGGTGATATTGTTCACGTTGGCGGAGTTGTTGGTGTCGTAAACCCCGGCAACACGCACACCGAGCTTGCCTTCGATCAAGGGGCCGGTCCACGCCGCCTGGGTGTTCAGGCCATCGTTGTCGCCAAGGGTCATTTGCACATAGCCGTTGGTTTCGAACAGATCGGGACGCCGCGTGATGATGTTGATGGCGCCCGCCGGCGATGTCGCGCCCTGCAGGGTGCCCTGGGGGCCGCGCAGAATCTCCACCCGCTCCAGATCGTACAGCTGGGTGAAGGCGTTGTCTGCGCGCACAATGCCGGAGTTCCAGTACACGTCAACGGCGCTGGCGGCGCCGGCTTCCGGGTCGATGCTGATGCCGCGCATGGAAATGTTCGAGTTGCGGGCGTTGGGCGCGGACAGTGTCACACCCGCCGTCTGTTGTTCAAGGTCGATGAAGCTCAGGGCGGAGAACCGGTCGATGGAGTCGCCGGTCACCACGTTCACGGTCGCGGATATGTCCTGCACCAGCTCGGTACGCTTCTGTGCAGTCACGATGATTTCTTCCAGCTGCAGTTGCGCGAGCGAGGGCATGGTGGTCAGCGCGACGGCAGCGGCGATCAGGGTTTTCTGTGCGTTTCGACCGTGGGTAAATCCATTTGTCACTGTCATATTGTTGTTAACTCTCAGCTTGTGGGTGGATCGGTATGCGGGATGCGCGGCGCAGGAGCGCCGCTGACATCGGGTTCGAATCATAGAGAGGGTCCAGATAAAAGTACACGGTTGTATATTTATACACTTCTGTGACATATTGCTCCGGCCAGAGCGGGGCGAGGCGTGTCCTCAACTGATGCGTTGTGAGCTGCCCTCTCGCAGTGCCCTGAGGCATGGTAAACTCACGCCCCACGCTGCAAGGGACGACCATGCCTGACATTCTGATGATCGATAACTACGATTCCTTCACCTGGAATATCGTGCAGTATCTGGGTGAACTGGGCGCCGAGGTGCAGGTGGTGCGCAACGATGAGATTGGCGTTGCCGATATCGCCACCATCGCCCCGCGCAAGATCGTGATCTCTCCCGGTCCTTGCACGCCCAACGAGGCGGGAATCTCCATGGACGTGATCCGCACCTATGCCGGCCAGCTGCCGATCCTCGGCGTCTGTCTCGGCATGCAGAGCCTCGGACAGGTCTATGGCGGGCAGGTGGTACGCGCGCGGCAGGTGATGCACGGGAAGACGTCGTTGATTCACCATCGTGGCCAGGGCGTATTCCGCGGTCTCAGCCAGCCCTTTGAGGCGACGCGATACCACAGCCTGGTGGTCGCTCGGGAGGGCTTGCCGGCTTGCCTGGAAATCACCGCCTGGACGGAAACCGCTGACGGCGAAATGGATGAGATCATGGGGCTGCGGCACCGGGAGCTGGCGGTTGAAGGCGTGCAATTCCACCCCGAGTCGATTCTTACCGCGCATGGCCATGACCTGCTGCGCAACTTTCTGCAACAGGAGGCCCGTTGATGACCCTGCAGGATGCCCTTGCCCGCCTGGTGGATCACCAGTCACTCACCCGCGATGAAATGGCGCAGGTTATGCGGCTGGTCATGTCCGGCGCCGCAACTGATGCCCAGATTGGAGGCTTGTTGGTGGCCCTGCGCATGAAAGGGGAGAGCACCGAGGAAATCGCGGGTGCGGCGCAGGTGATGCGCGAGCTGGCGACGCCGGTGGAGGTCTCCGGTGAGCACCTGGTCGACCTCGTAGGCACCGGTGGCGACGGTGCCAATCTGTTCAATGTGTCGACGGCGGCCACCTTTGTCGTCGCGGCGGCTGGCGCGCAGGTCGCCAAGCACGGCAACCGCTCTGTTTCCAGTACATCGGGTAGCTCCGACCTGCTGGAGCATCTCGGGGTGCCGCTGGACCTGACGCCAGCACAGGTGGCGCGGGCGATTGACAGTGTCGGCCTGGGCTTCATGTTTGCCCCGGCGCACCACGCCGCGATGCGCCATGCAATCGGCCCGCGTCGCGAGCTGGGCATGCGCACGCTGTTCAATGTGCTGGGTCCCCTGACCAACCCGGCGGGTGTGCGCCGCCAGGTGATCGGCGTGTTTGACCCGGCACTGTGCCGCCCCCTCGCGGAAGTGCTGAAGCTGCTGGGCAGCGAGCACGCCCTGGTTGTGCACGGGGAGGGCGGCCTGGATGAAATCACCTTGAGCGGCAGCACGGAAGTGGCCGAGCTGTGTCGCGGTAATATCGCCAGCTACCGCATTGCCCCGGAGGATTTCGGGATGCAGCGGCAGAGCCTTGAGGGACTGTCGGTAGGCAGTGTCGAGGAGTCGGCGGCGCTGATCCGTGCGGCGTTGGCGGGGCGCGATACGCCTGCGGCACACAAGGCTGCGGCGATGATTGCCCTGAATGCGGGTGCCACCATCTATGTCAGCGGCCTGGCGGCGACCATTGCCGATGGGGTGGCGCTGGCTGAGGACCTGATCGCGACAGGGCAGGCGCGGGAAAAGATGAAGGAGTTTGTCGATTTTACCCAGATGATGCGTCAGGGAGGTCACGCCTGATGGCTGCCGCCCCGACCATCCTGCGCCAGATCCTGGCGCGCAAATACGAGGAAGTGGCGGCAGGGCGCCGCCGTGAATCCCTCGCTGACCTTGAGTCCCGCATCTCGGAGCAGTCCGCGCCGCGCGGTTTCGTGGAGGCGCTACGCCAACGCGTGGAGGCGGCGCAGCCAGCGGTGATTGCGGAGGTGAAGAAAGCCTCACCCAGCCAGGGTGTGATTCGCGCAGATTTTGATCCCGCCGCGATCGCGCGCAGCTACCAGTCCGGCAATGCCGCCTGCCTGTCGGTCCTGACCGACGTCGATTTCTTCCAGGGCAGTGATGCCTATCTGCAGCAGGCGCGTGCCGCCTGCGCCCTGCCGGTGTTGCGCAAGGACTTCACCGTCGACGCCTGGCAGGTGGTTGAGGCCCGCGCCATCGGCGCCGATGCAGTGCTGCTGATTGCGGCAGCGCTGGAAGATGCACAGATGCGCGAGCTGGCCAGCAGCGCCACCGAATACGGGCTGGACGTGCTTGTCGAAGTGCATGATCGCGCCGAACTGGATCGCGCGCTGGACCTGGGCCTGCCGCTGCTCGGTATCAACAACCGCGACCTGCACAGCTTCAAGACCGCCCTGGATACAACCCTGAACCTGCTGCCGCATATCCCGGGTGACCGCGTGGTGGTGACGGAGAGCGGCATCCACAGTCCGGAGGATGTGGCCGTCATGCGGGACGCAGGGGTGTTCAGTTTCCTGGTCGGCGAGGCCTTCATGCGCGCCGGGGAACCCGGCGAGAAATTGCGCGAGCTGTTCTTCCCCGGCTAGCGGGTACCCAGCACCACCATGGTTTTTCCGGAGACAGCCACCAGACCCTCTTCTTCGAGGTTTTTCAGCACCCGTCCGGCCATTTCCCGCGAGCAGCCGACGATCTTGCCCAGTTCCTGACGGGTGACCTTGATCTGCATGCCGTCGGGGTGGGTCATGGCGTCCGGCTGTTTGCACAGGTCTATCAGGGTGTGAGCGATGCGCCCGGAAACATCGACAAAGGCGAGATCCTTGAGTTTGCGGGTGGTCTGCCGCAAACGCATGCCCATCTGGTTGGCGATGGCAAAGAGAATGTCGGGGTAATGGCTGCGGATCTGGTGGAATCGGGCATAGGAAATCTCGGCGACCTCGCACTGCTCCCGGGCGACCACCATGGCGCTGCGCACTTCCTCGCTGGCGCCGAACAGGCCCATCTCCCCGAAGAAGTCACCGGCATTCAGGTAGCTGACCACCATCATGTGATCGGCATCGTTTTCATCCTGCACCATCACCGACACCGAGCCGTCCAGAATCAGAAACAGGCGATCGCAGTTGGCACCCTCCTGCAGAATGACATGCTTGGCCCGATAGATGGACCGGTTGCAGTGACGGAGAAAGTTCTCCACCCCCGGAATGGCACTGGTGACCTGGTGCTTCAGCATGCTGGGGTTTCCCCTCTTCTTGTCATACGACCTGTAGGCCAATATTACCCCACGCGTGCGGCAAGTAAAACGTAAACCCCTGTGCTAAGCTCGCGCCGTCTTGCGAACAGGAGAAGCCGAGCAATGCAGGCAACCGTGAAGTGGGTGGATGGCGTCATGTTTCTGGGTGAGTCCGGCAGTGGCCACAGTGTTGTGATGGACGGGCCGCCCGACCTCGGCGGGCGCAATCTTGGCCCGCGCCCGATGGAGATGCTGCTGCTGGGGGTGGGGGGATGCTCGTCGTTTGACGTGATGAGCATGCTGCAGAAGTCCCGCCAGCAGGTGGTTGACTGTCGCGTAGAGCTGCAGGCCGAGCGTGCGGATGCGGTGCCCGCGGTATTCACCCGTATTCACATGCACTTTGTGGTGACCGGCGTGGACCTGAAGGAAAAACAGGTGCAGCGGGCGGTTGAACTCTCCGCAGAGAAATACTGTTCGGCATCCATCATGCTGGGTGCTGCCGGCGTGGCGATGAGCCACAGCTTCGAGATACAGGCGTTTTCGCCGTCTTGAGGGGCGCAGACCTGCCCCACAGCAGGGCAGGCAGGTTACAGGTAGTAGCTGCTGCGGGTCATGAGTTTTGACACGACGCTCATCAGGTCCTTGACCGGCGCAGGCAGATCCGCGCCGCCCGCTGCCAGGGCGTTCTCCCCGTGACGCTCTTCGTCTTCCAGCATCTTCTGCAGGATCAACTGGGATTTGCGATCGTCGGCAGGCAGTTGCTGCAGGTGGTCGCGCAGGTGGCGGCAGACCCGCTCCTCCGTGGCGGCCACGAACCCCAGGCTCCATTTGTCGCCGATCGCGCCGGCGCTGGCACCGAGCAGGAAGGATAGGCCGTACCAGGCCGGGTTCAGGTGACTGGGGCGGCTGCCCAGCTCCTGCAGGCGTTGGGCGCACCAGGCCAGATGATCCTCTTCTTCGCGCGCCGCTTCGCGCATGTCCTCGCGGACGGCGGGTAATTTGGCGGTCAGTGCCTGTCCCTGGTACAGCGCCTGCGCGCACACTTCACCGGTGTGGTTGACCCGCATGAGCCCCGCAACGTGACTGCGCTGCGCCGGATTGAGGGTGCAGTCCCGGTGGCCCTCGGCAGGAGAGGGGCGGGTGGCGGGCCTGCCGCGATTGCTGAGGGTACGCAATACTGTGTCAGCTTCCCCCAACAGGCGGTCTACGAGCGTCAGTTTTCGGCTATGCATGGCGTGCTCCATCACCGTGAAGCCCTAACTATAGCGGGCAATCGCGCGCCAACCAATGTCGTTGCGCCGGGTCACGCCGTCCCACTGGATATGCCCGGCGGCGTCGTAACAGCTGCGCTGGGCGGCGGCGATATCCTCCCCCAGCGCGGTCACGCAGAGAACGCGACCCCCGTTGGTGACGACTGTGTCGCCCCGCACGGTGGTGCCTGCATGGAAGACCTTGACGTGCTCCGGGAAGGCGTAATCCAGCCCGGAGATGGGCAGTCCCTTGGCGTAGTCCCCCGGATACCCGCCGGCGGCCAGCACCACGCCGATGGCGCAGCGGCTGTCCCAGCGGGCCGTGGCGCGATCCAGCTCACCGTCGAGTGCCGCAGCACACAGTGCGACCAGGTCGGACTGCAGGCGCAGCATGATGGGCTGGGTTTCCGGGTCGCCGAAGCGACAGTTGTACTCGATGACTTTCGGGTCACCCGCGGGGGAGATCATCAGCCCCGCGTAGAGAAAGCCGGTGTAGTCATTGCCTTCTGCGGCCATGCCGCGCACGGTGGGCAGGATGACCTCATCCATGACGCGCCGGAACACGGCATCCGTGACGACGGGGGCCGGTGAGTAGGCCCCCATGCCGCCCGTGTTCGGCCCGGTGTCACCGTCGCCGATGCGCTTGTGGTCCTGGCTGGTCGCCATTGGCAGCACGTGTTCGCCATCTACCATGACGATAAAACTGGCTTCCTCGCCCTGCAGAAATTCCTCGATCACAACACGGCCGCCGGCATCGCCGAAGGCGTTGCCCGACAGCATGTCAGTCACCGCTGCTTCGGCTTCAGCGAGGGTCTCGGCGACGATCACGCCCTTGCCCGCCGCCAGGCCGTCGGCCTTGACCACGATCGGCGCGCCCTGGGCACGCAGGTATGCGAGCGCAGGTTCCAACTCGGTAAAGTTGCCGTAGGCCGCGGTGGGAATGTTGTGGCGGGCGAGAAAGTCCTTGGTGAACGCCTTCGATCCTTCCAGCTGGGCTGCGCCCTTGCGCGGCCCAAAGCAGCGCAGGCCGCGTTCCTGGAAGTAATCCACAATGCCTGCCACCAGGGGTGCTTCGGGTCCGACGATAGTGAGCGCAACGCCCTCCGCGGCCGCGAAGTCGGCCAGTGCGGCGAAGTCCATGGGGTCGATGGCGACGTTCTGCAGGCCGGCTTCGGTGGCAGTGCCCGCGTTCCCCGGCGCGACGAATACACGCTCGACGCCGCTCCCCTGTGCCGCTTTCCAGGCCAGCGCGTGTTCGCGGCCGCCGCTGCCAATCACCAGAATGTTCATCAGTTGCTCTCTCAGTGGCGGAAGTGGCGCATGCCGGTAAAGACCATGGCCATATCGTGTTCATCGGCGGCGGCGATAACTTCCTCGTCGCGAATCGAACCGCCCGGCTGAATGACGGCGGCAATACCGGCCTTGCCGGCGTTGTCGATGCCGTCTCGGAACGGGAAGAACGCGTCGGACGCCATCACCGAGCCACGCACGGTGAGGCCCGCGTGCTCTGCCTTGATCGCGGCGATACGGGCTGAATTGACCCGGCTCATCTGGCCGGCACCTACGCCGATCGTGCGGCCATTTGCCGCGTAGACAATCGCATTGGACTTGACGAACTTGGCGACTTTCCAGGCGAACAGGAGGTCCTGCATCTGCTGCGGCGTCGGCTGCCGCTTGCTGACAATGCGCAGATCCGCGCTGTCGACCATGCCCAGGTCGCGATCCTGGACCAGCAGCCCGCCATTCACCCGCTTGTAATCGAGGGCCGGGATGCCGGGGCCCCAGTTGCCGCAGGCGAGCAGTCGCACGTTCTGCTTGGCCGCGACCACTTCCTGCGCGGCGGCACTCACAGCCGGCGCGATGATCACTTCGACGAACTGTCGCTCGACGATGGCCTGTGCGGTTTCTGCGTCCAGCTCCCGATTGAAGGCAATGATGCCGCCAAAGGCGGATTCCGGGTCGGTGGCAAAGGCGAGGTCGTAGGCCTCCAGCAGCGTCGCGGCGACGGCCACGCCACAGGGGTTGGCGTGTTTGACAATCACGCAGGCCGGTTCGGCAAAATTCTTTACACACTCCAGTGCGGCGTCGGTGTCCGCCACGTTGTTGTAGGACAGTTCCTTGCCCTGCAGCTGCCGGGCGGTGGCGATGCCGGCTTCGGCAGGCTGCGCTTCAACGTAGAATGCCGCTTTCTGGTGCGGGTTTTCCCCGTAGCGCATCTCCTGCGCCTTGTGGAACTGCGTGTTGAACGTGCGCGGGAACGCGGCTGAGCCACCCGGGGTCAGTTTTCCGAAGTGGTTGGCGATGGCGCCATCGTAGGCCGCGGTATGCTCATAGGCGCGAATCGCCAGGTCGAAGCGGGTTGCGAGTGTGGTGGCGCCCTGATGGCTGCGCATCTCTTCGATGATGCGGGTGTAGTCGCCTGCATTCACCACGATATTCACCCAGCGGTGGTTCTTTGCAGCGGCGCGCACCATGGTCGGGCCGCCGATGTCGATGTTCTCGACTGCCTCTTCCAGCGTGCAGTCCGGTCTGGCGACGGTGGCCTCGAAGGGATACAGGTTGACCACGACCATATCAATAGCATCGATGCCATGCTCAGCCATCACCGCATCGTCCTGCCCGCGACGGGCGAGGATGCCGCCGTGAATCTTCGGATGCAGCGTTTTCACGCGGCCGTCCATCATCTCGGGGAAGCCGGTGTGGTCGGCAACCTCAGTGACCGCGAGGCCGGCATCGCGCAACAGGCGGTAGGTGCCGCCGGTCGACAGCAGCGCAACGCCGAGCTCCTGCAGGGCGGTGGCAAATTCAACGATGCCGGTTTTGTCGGAGACGCTGATCAGCGCGCGTCTAACGGGTACGAGATGGGAGTCGCTCATGGTGTGTGGGGTGCCTGTCAGCTTTTGTCGGAAATGAGTTGGTACTGTTTGAGTTTCTTGCGCAGCGTGCCGCGATTCAGGCCCAGCATGTGGGAGGCACGGGTCTGGTTGTTGCGCGTGTAGTCCATGACGGCACGCAGCAGTGGCGCCTCAACTTCGGCCAGCACGAGTTGGTAGAAATCTGTCGTCGTCTGCCCATCCAGCGCTTCGAGGTATTCACCGACTGCGCGAGCCACGGCATCGTGCAATCGCTCCGGTGTAGGCGCTGCAGACGTGCTGTCGGGGAGGGTTGGGACGTCGGGGGTAAGCGAGGGTGGGTCGGATTTCTTCATGCAGCCATGTTCTCTGCGGTGGTGCCTGTAAACAGTTGGTCAATCATGTGGAGTTGCGCGGCGCTGTCGTCGAGGGCGTTGAATGCGGCCCGGTGCGTGAGCCACTGTGGCTGGTGTTGCAGGAACCAGCCGACATGTTTGCGTGCGATGCGCGGCCCCAGGAAGTCGCCATAGAAGAGGTGCAGGGCGCTGACGTGGTCGTGCAGCAGGGCGACCTGCTGCGCCAGTGAGGGCGCTGGCGGTGTGCTGCCGGTGGCCAGCCGTGCGGCGATCTGGCCGCAGAGCCAGGGTCGACCCTGAGCAGCGCGGCCGACCATGACGCCTGCGGCGCCGGTATGACGCAACACCGCTTCGGCCTTCTCGGCAGAGTCGATGTCGCCATTGGCAAAGACCGGGATATCCACGGCGGCGACGATGTCGGCGATGGTGTCGTACTCCGCGCGACCGCGGAAGGCGCAGGCGCGGGTGCGACCGTGCACCGCCAGCGCGGCGACACCGGCATCCTCGGCGATGCGCGCAATGCTGACCCCGTTGCGCGCCTGCGGTGAGGACCCCGTGCGGATTTTCAGGGTGACCGGGACCTGCACGGCCGCGACCACGGCCTGCAGGATATCCAGTACCAGGGGTTCGTCAGCGAGCAGCGCGGAACCGGCTGCCTTGCGGCAGACCTTCTTGGCCGGGCAGCCCATATTGATATCGATGACCTGTGCACCCAGGGCGACGTTATAGCGTGCTGCGGCGGCCATCTGCTGTGGGTCGTTGCCGGCAATCTGTACCGAGCGGGGCTCGATTTCAGCATCGTGGCGGGTGCGTAGCCGGGTCTTGTCCGTATTCCTCAGGCGCGGGTTGCTGTTGACCATTTCGGACACGACCAGCCCCGCACCGAGTCGCGCACAGAGCTGCCGGAACGGCAGGTCGGTGACGCCCGCCATGGGTGCCAGCGCTACGGCATTGGTCAGTGTGTAAGGCCCGATTTGTGGCATTGCGGGAGACTGTGAGGTCGCTGCAGAGAGCAGCCTATGATACGCCACCGCGGCCTGCGGTTAAAGCGCGCTGTGGGCTGCGGCGCGGGCAGGTTAGACTGGGGACTGGCTTTGCCAGCGCAAATAACGAAAACAGGAGGATGTATGGGCACGGTAAAGGGTCTGCAGGGCAAGACGGCACTGGTCACTGGCGGTGCGGGCGGCATTGGCGCGGCCTGCGCTGCGGCACTGCTGCAGGATGGCGCCGCTGTGGTGCTGATGGGGCGCCGTGAGGCGGCGTTGCAGGCGGCGCGCACCGCTTTGCTGGAGCAGGTACCGGGCGGCGAGGTGCGTCTCTGCCCCGGCGACGCCTTGCGGGAGGAGGATGTGTGCCGGGCGGTGGACATGGCACATGGCGTGGCCGGGCGCCTGGATATTGTGGTGCCCACAGTGGGCGGCGGGGGCTTCAAGCCGCTGTTGCTGCAGGATCTGGATGGCCTGCGCCGGGAACTGGACCTGAATATCGGGTCGGTATTCCTGGCCGTGCGCCACGCGGCTCCGGTGATGGCTCGAGGTGGCAGCATCGTGTGCATCTCCTCCACCACAGCTGGCATGCCGTTTCCCTGGTTGTCGGCCTATTGCGCGGGCAAGGCCGGTCTGGAAGGGCTGGTGAGAGCCGCTGCGGATGAGCTGTCGTATCTTGGGCTGCGGATCAACGCGGTGCGGCCGGGGCTGACGCGTAGCGAAGCCACGGGTGATCTTTTTGCCAGCCCCGAGGTGATGCAGGCGTTCGAGGAGCAGATCCCGCTGCGGCGGCCCGGTGAACCGGAAGACATTGCCGCCAGCGTGCGCTATCTGGCGGGTCCCGAGTCGTCCTGGGTGACGGGGCAGTGTTTCAACGTTGATGGCGGACAGTGCTTGCGCCGGCATCCTGACATGACGGGATCGCTGTCCTACCTGTTCGATGACGCGCAGATGGCCGCGGTGCTGGGGCGTGAGCCCCAGGGTTGACGCTCAGACCCTCAGGCCGGGGACAGCACCCCGCGCAGGCACACCCAGTCCTCGCGCTCTCCAGCCACGGTGAGCTTGATGCGCGTCGCGTAGTGCTCGCACAGGGAGGCCGCCTGGCTGTTGAGCAGGCCTGACAGCAGCAGGGTGCCGCCCGGTTTGAGCAGGCTCAGCAGGGTGTCCGAGAGCTCTGCCAGTGGTCCGGCAAGAATGTTCGCCACCACGACATCTGCACGGCCTTGCCAGGCGGCATTGGTGGCGGCATCCGGCAGGGTGACGCTGAAGCGTTCATCTGCGACGCTGTTGCGCCGGGCGTTGTCGCGGCTGGCGACCAGTGCCTGCGGGTCGTTGTCCACCCCCAGGGCGCGCTCGGCGCCGAGCTTGAGTGCCGCCACCGCCAGGATGCCCGAGCCGCAGCCGTAGTCGACGAGAGTCTGGCCGCGCAGCCTCAGCTGGTCGAGCTGGCCAAGGCAGAGGGCCGTGGTCGGGTGTGTACCGGTGCCGAAGGCCAGGCCCGGGTCCAAGAGGAGATTGACGGCGTCCGGATCCGGCGGGTCGATCCAGCTGGGGCAGACCCACAGTTTTTCGCCAAAGCGCATGGGCTGGTAGTGGCTGATCCACTCCCGCTCCCAGTCCTTGTCCTCGAGGATCTCCACCCGCTGGTTGCACCCGTCCAGAAGTGTGTCCGGGATGCGTTCCAGCACCGACGGCATGTGGGTGTCCGCGGGGAACAGGCCGGTCAGCCGTATGTGTTGCCAGAGCGGGGTTTCCCCCACGCCGGGTTCCAGCACCGGCTGGTCGGCATTGTCTTCCATGGTCACCGCCACCGCACCCGCCGCCAGCAGCTGTTCCTCAAGGTCAGCGGCGAGCGCCGGGCTGGTGTCCAGTCGCAGCTGCAGCCAGCTCACTAGCTCCAGTCTTCCAGCTTGCTTTCAAGGTAGTGAATGCTCACACCACCAGCTTGGAATGAGCGGTCCCGCACCAGTTCGCGGTGCAGCGCCGTGTTTGTGCGGATACCCTCTATGACCAGTTCATCAAGGGCCTGGCGCATCCGCGCCAGGGCGATCTCGCGGCTTTCGCCGTAGCTGATGATCTTGGCAATCAGGGAATCGTAGAACGGGGGTACGGTGTAGCCATCGTACAGATGCGAGTCGACGCGGATGCCGGGACCGCCGGGTGCGTGGAAGGTGGTGACCTTCCCTGGCGAGGGCATGAAGGTCTGGTGATCTTCCGCGTTGATGCGACATTCGAAGGCGTGACCGCGAAAGGCCACCTGTTCCTGGGTGACCGACAGCGGCAGGCCGCTGGCGATGCGCAGTTGCTCGCGCACGATGTCGATGCCGGTGATCATTTCCGTCACCGGGTGCTCCACCTGCACCCGGGTATTCATTTCAATGAAGTAAAAACCACCGTCTTCATAGAGAAATTCGAAGGTGCCGGCACCGCGATAGCCGATCTCGATGCAGGCGTTGACGCAGGCCTCGGCGACCTGGGCGCGCAGGTGCTCGTCGACACCGGGCGCCGGCGCTTCTTCCAATACCTTCTGGTGGCGGCGCTGTAGCGAGCAGTCCCTGTCCCCCAGGTGAATGGCGTTGCCCTGCCCGTCTGCGATGACCTGCACTTCCACGTGACGCGGCTTTTGCAGGAATTTCTCCAGGTAAACGACACCGGACCCGAAGGCGGCCGCGGCCTCGGCCTGGGTCAACTGCACCGAGTTCAGCAGCGCCGCTTCATTGTGCACAACCCGCATGCCGCGACCGCCACCGCCGGCGGCGGCCTTCACGATGACGGGGTAGCCGATGCGCCGGGCAATCTCCAATGTGCGCTCGGCGTCATCGGTGAGGGGGCCATCGGAGCCCGGAACTGTGGGCACGCCGGTCTTCTTCATGGCCTCAATGGCCGATACCTTGTCGCCCATGAGCCGGATGGTGTCGGCTTTCGGACCGATAAAGATGAAGCCGCTCTTCTCTACCTGCTCGGCAAAGTCCGCATTCTCGGCCAGGAACCCGTAACCGGGGTGAATAGCGCTTGCGTTGGTGACTTCCGCGGCACTGATGATCGCGGGTACGTTGAGATAGCTTGCGGTGGAGGCTGCGGGACCGATACAGACCGCCTCGTCGGCGAGGCGCACGTGCATCAATTCGCGGTCTGCCTTGGAGTGGACCGCCACGGTCTTGATGCCCATCTCCTTGCAGGCCCGGAGAATCCGCAGGGCGATCTCACCGCGATTGGCGATGAGAACCTTTTCCAGCTTGGCCATGATGTGTTCCTCTGCTTGCGGCGCGCGGGCGCCGGTGGCTGTGTCAGACGATGGAGAACAGAGGCTGCTCGAATTCAACCGCCTCACCGTTGTCGACCAGGATGGCCTCGATGGTGCCGGACTTGTCCGCTTCGATCTGGTTCATCATTTTCATGGCTTCGACGATGCAGAGGACATCGCCCACCTTCACGCTCTGGCCCACTTCGACGAAAGCGGGCGACGTGGGCGAGGGGGAGCGGTAGAAGGTGCCCACCATCGGCGAGGTGATGAGTTTGCCACTGTGCACCGGTGCGCTGGGCGCTGCCGCTTCTGCCGCGGGTGCAGGGGTCGCCGCCGGAGCGCTGGGCGCCGGCGCCGCAGCGGGGGCTGGTGCCTGTGCATAGGCCGCCATCAGGGGTTGGGCGCTGTTGCGGCTGATGCGCACAGACTCTTCCCCCTCCTTGATTTCTATCTCATCGATGTTGGACTCTTCCAGCAATTCGATCAGCTTTTTAACTTTGCGAATGTCCATGACAGGGCTCTCTCTGGTTTTCGTTTCAGGGCTGTTCCAGTTGCCGCAGGGCGGCCAGTAAAGCGAGTTCGTAACCGTGCGCGCCCAGTCCGCAGATCACACCCACCGCCAGATCGGAGAAATACGAGTGCTGTCGAAAGGGCTCTCGGGCGTGGGTGTTGGACAGGTGCACTTCGATAAAGGGAATCGCCACTGCTGCCAGGGCGTCCCGCAGCGCGACGCTGGTGTGGGTAAACGCCGCCGGGTTGATCAGGATGAAGTTCACCCCTTCGCGCCGCGCATCGTGGATGCGCTCCACGAGTTCGTATTCCGCGTTGCTCTGCATGGCGAGCAGGTGATGCCCCTGCGCGGTGGCAACGTGAGTCAGTCGGCTGTCAATGTCGGCGAGGGTGGTGTGGCCATATACGGCGGGTTCACGCTCCCCCAGGAGGTTCAGGTTGGGACCGTGCAGTACCAGAATGGTGGCCATGGTTATTCGCCTGTGCGCTTTTTGACCCATTGCGCCAAAGTCTGGCTGAAAAATCCGTGGCTGTCCATCCGTGAGCAGGATTTTTTAGAAAATAGCGGATGTTAGCCGCCAGTTAGGCGAATTTTTCCCATTTCCGGTAGATAGCGGCACAGAGGCCCGCGAAACAGGCGCAATGGCTGAAGTTGCACGAAAACCAGCGTATTTCCGGCAAAACGCGAGGAGATCAGCGCGATCTAGCCTTTATCTGTCGAAATACGTTCCAGCGAGCTGATAACCCCATTGCGTGTCAGTACCTGGGGCAGGAGCACAGGTGCCGCCGCGGAGTCGGCCGGATACAGCACATACAGGGGGATTCCGGAGCGGCCGTGGCTGCGCAGGTAGTTGGCAATATCGGCATCATAGTTGGTCCAGTCTGCCACCAGAAAGGCGACGTTGTGCTCCCGGAACGCGGACTGCACCGCCTCGGTGTAGAGCACACCCCGCTCGTTGGCGATGCAGGTGATGCACCAGTCGGCGGTGACGTCAACGAAAACCGGGCGACCCGAGCGACGCAGCTCCTCCACCCGTTCCTCTGACCAGACCGATGCATCGTCGACCCCCGTGTCCGGTGCTGCGGGTATGCGCCAGAGCCCCAACGCCACTGCACCCGCTAGACTGGCGAGGGCGAGTACCCTGCGAGCCGTCCGGCCAGACGAGGCCCGGCCAGACGAGGTGTTTCCCTGCCACAGCCACAGTGCCAGCGCCAGGAGCAGGCCACCGCTGAGGGCGGCGGCCATGGTATCCACGCTGGTCTGGCGCCCGGCAACCCACAATAACCAGATGGCCGTGGCGTAGAGCGGAAAGGCCAGCAACTGCTTCAGCGTTTCCATCCACGCCCCGGGCCGCGGCAGCCAGTCACGGGCCCGGCTGCTGTAGCTCAGCAGTAACATTGGCGCTGCCATGCCCGCCCCGAGGGCAAAGAAGATGGCGAGCGACACCAGTGCGGGCTGGGTCAGCGCGAAACCCAGCGCGGTGCCCATAAAGGGCGCCGTGCAGGGGCTGGCCACGACCACGGCCAGCACACCGGTAAAAAAGCTACCCGCCGATCCCTGGCGCCCGGCCAGGCTGCCGCCCAGGTTCATTACGCTGCTGCCGAGCTGCACCATGCCAGACAGCGAGAGCCCCATGGCCAGGAACAGGTAGGCGAGGGCGATGACAAAGCCCGGGGATTGCAGCTGGAACCCCCAGCCCACCGCCTGCCCCGCAGTCTGCAGGGCGATCAGCACACTGGCGACGGCCAGGAAACTGGCAATAACGCCGAGGGTGTAGAGCCAGCCGTGGTGCAGGCGTTCCTGTCGACCGGTGTTGGCAAAGCCGAGGACTTTCAGCGAGAGCACAGGGAATACACAGGGCATCAGGTTCAAGATGGCGCCTCCGAAGAACGCCAGCAGCAGCATGTAAGGCAGGGCCGACAGGCGTGCACCGGCGGCAGGGAGGCTCGCAGCCGCAGTGGCCGGCGCCAGGGCGACCGGGTTGACCTGGCCCGTACCGAAGTCTATGTCGAAGACTTCAGTGCGCGGTGGATAGCAGAGCCCGGCATCGGCGCAGCCCTGTGACTGCACGCTGAGACGGGCGAAGCCCGGCGGCTCCCGGGCCTGAAGCTGCACTTCAACCTCGTTGTAGTACACCTGCACATCGCCGAAGAATTCGTCACTGCGGGCCAGCCCGGGAGGCACCTCGGCGCCGACTTCCAGGGGCTCCCCGCCATGCTCGAGACGGAAGTCGAAGGCGTGCTGGTACAGGTAATAGCCCTCGGCGATTCGCCAGTAGAGCCTTATCCGGCCATCGTCCGCGGGCTCCACAGCAAGCTGGTACGCCTCCTCCACCGGCAGGAAATCGGGTTGTGCAAAGGGGTTCGCCCCCGGTGTGCCGGTGGGAAGCTGGGCCAGCACCAAACTGCTGTACAACCAGAGCAGGCTGGCAAGCACGAAACGCATGAGCAATCCTTGTAGGGTAGCGGCCGTGTGCCGCGTCGCGATTGTAGCAGCCTGCGCCGGGCGGCCCAACGAAATGGCGCCAACCGGCGCTGCGCGCAAGTGTTATAATCTGAGCCTCGCATATCGTGATAGTTTCATTGCAGGAGAGAAAAAAGGTGAGCCAAAGAGGTATTCGTTCTGCGCTGTTTCTCGTTGTGCTCGCACTGCCGTTGGCTCAGGCTGCGGCCGCTCAGGTGGCGCTGGAGGGAGCCTGGGTGCGCGCACTGCCGCCGACCCAGACGCGCACTGCGGCCTATCTGACGGTGCGCAATGCCAGTGCTGAGGCGGTTGTCATCAGCGGTGCCAGCACGCCCATTGCGGGGCGCGTGGAGCTGCACGAAACCCTGCAGAGCGAGGGCATGATGCGCATGCAGGAGCAGTCTGAGGTCCGGGTGCCGGCTGGCGCTGAGGTGTCGTTCGTTCCCGGCGGTCTGCACCTCATGCTGCTGGACCTGGACGCCATGCCGGCCGTGGGTGATGTGGTGGAGCTGTGCCTGACTATCGACGGCGCGCCGCTGTGTACCCCGGCGGAGACCCGTCGCGATGCCGCCCCCGCAGGCCATCACGACCACCAGCACCACTGAACGGCCTTTGCGCCAGGGAGTGAACAACCATGACAGGATTGCAGGATCGCATCGCCAACTGGCGTGACGGCGCGCTGCCCGGCGGCCTCTGGGCGCGGCGTCTGGGTGGCGCAGTGCTGGTGTATCTGCTGTTGGCCGTGCTCGTGGGTGCCTACTGGAGCCTGACGCCCGCGCCCTTCGATGTCGCAGAGCGTGCGAGCAGCTACTCGACGCGAACGGGGGGCCAGGTCGCCGTGGGTTCCACCACCACGGCAGCCCTGATCGGCGCCGTGGAAACCCTGCTGGAGAAGCCTGGCGGCTACCTCAGTAACGATGTGGCACCGCCGGGGCTCTGGCTGGACAACATCCCCAACTGGGAATTTGGTGTGCTGATACAGTCCCGCGATCTGGCGCGTGCCATGCGCGAGGTGTTCAGTCGCTCGCAATCCCAGTCGCGGGAAGACCAGGATCTGGCACTTGCGGAGCCGCAGCTCAACTTCAATTCTGACAGCTGGATCCTGCCGACGACCGAGGCACAGTACCGGGATGGCGTGAAACACCTGCACAGCTACCTCGCGCGTCTGGAGGATGACAACGACAGCGATGCCCAGTTCTACGCCCGTGCTGACAACCTCCGCTACTGGCTGGCCACCGTGAGTTCACGCCTGGGCAGTCTGTCCCAGCGGCTGAGCGCCAGCGTGGGGCAGCGTCGCCTGAATACGGATCTGGCGGGCGACGGCAGTGCGCGGCAGTCAACACCAGCGCCGGCCGAGATGCTGGTCAGCACCCCCTGGCTGGAGATCGACGACGTGTTCTTTGAAGCACGTGGCACCGCCTGGGCGCTGATTCATTTCCTGAAAGCGGTGGAAGTGGACTTCGCGGACGTGCTGGCCAACAAAAACGCGCAGGTCAGCGTGCAGCAGATCATTCGCGAGTTGGAGGCCACCCAGGACGTGGTGTGGAGCCCGATGATCCTCAACGGCAGCGGCTTCGGCCTGCTGGCGAATCATTCGCTGGTCATGGCGTCCTACATCAGCCGCGCCAACACCGCGATGATCGATCTGCGCGATTTGCTCGCCCAGGGCTAGCGGGGTACTACTTGCGGTCGTAGCGCAGCCGGGTGCCGGTGTCCAGCGAGAGCCGGATCTCATCCGCGCTGATGGCCTCGGGGAAGTAGGTCCCCGACAGCTTGGCGTCCAGCAGGCTGGCGCCTTCCAGGTTGGTTTCCCGGAAGTCGATGCCGCTGAGATCCGCATTGCGAAAATAGGAGTTACTGAAATCGAGGCCGCGCGCGTTCATATTGCGCAGGTCTCGGCCGCGATAATCGCCACTGCGCAGTTCGCCCGTGTCCAGTACATCGCGCTGTTCGTTGAAGCCTTTGATATCTTCATTGCGCAGCAGCTGGTAGAGCGGGTCTTGCTTGATTTCAGGTTTGCTCATTGTGATCTTCCAGGGAGGCGGGCGTGGTCCGGTCGGTGTTATGTCCGTTAGCTTAAGGCACCTGCATCGATATGCCTAGCACGTCGGCGCCAGAGTCGGTGGAGCTCGCTGGTTTTCTGCTCACACGGCAGTGGCGTGAGAGCCAGGGTGGCATTGTCGTTGAGCTCTGGTTTGCCACGGCGCGCGGTCCCGTGCAGGTGGAGATCGAGGGTGAGCGTGCGGTGTTCTTTCTCGCCGCTCCGGAGGCGGAGCAGCAGCGTGCACTACTGGCGCTGCAGGCCGGCGTGGAGCTCAAGCCTCTGGGTCTGCGCAATTTCGCCATGCAGCCCGTGACGGGCGTCTATAGTCCTGGCTACCGGCAGTCCCGAGCGCTCGCCGACCGCCTGCTGGAGCGCGGCGCGGACCCGCTGGAGGCGGACATCAATCCGGCCGATCGTTACCTGATGGAGCGGTTCATCACCGGGGGCGCCCAACTGGCGGGTCAACTGGAGCAGCGAACGGGTCACGGCTACATGCGCAACCCGCAGCTGCGTCCCGCAGCACTGCGCCCGCAATTGACCATGGCCTCTTTCGACATTGAAACCGCCATGGAAGGCCTGCAGCTGTATTCGATTGCCGTGCACGTGACACCTGCGGCAGGGGACACCGGCGGCCAGCAGTTGCGACGCGTTTTCATGCTGGGCGCCTGCGACGCCGGGGAGCAGGTTGAAGCGCTGCCCACGCAACGCGCGGTGCTGGAACGTTTCCTTGACTTCATTGCCGAGGTCGATCCGGACGTGCTGGTTGGCTGGAATGTCGTGAATTTCGATACGTGGTACCTGCAGCGACTGGCAGATGCCCTGGGTGTGCCTCTGCGTCTGGGTCGCGCCGGCACCACCGTACACTGGCGCACACTGGATGAGGACGGAGAGCGGCGCAGCGCGCGGCTGCCGGGGCGCCTGCTGATTGATGGCATTGAACTCCTGCGCGCTGCCTTCTACCGCTTCGAAAGCTTTGCCCTGGATGCCGTGGCGCGCGAGTTGCTCGGTACCGGCAAGCTGCTGCAGGGTGCCGGGCGCGGCGAAGAGATCGGCCGCCTGTTCCAGGAGGACAAGGCGCGGTTGGCAGCGTACAACCTGCGCGACTGTGAGCTGGTATCGGATATTTTTGCCCACGCGGGGTTGCTGGACTTCGCCATCGCGCGCAGTGTCATGACGGGACTCAACCCGGATCGGCTGGGGGGCTCCGTCGCCTCATTCGATAACCTGTACCTGCCCCGGCTGCACCGCGCTGGCTTTGTTGCACCCAACCCGCAGCGCGATCAGGAGCCGAGTCCCGGCGGCGTCGTGCTGGATTCGCGTCCCGGCCTTTACCGACACGTGCTGGTGCTGGACTTCAAGAGCCTCTATCCCAGTATCATTCGCACCTTCTGCATCGACCCGCTGGGCCTCGCCCTGGGCCTTGCCAACCCGCGGCAGGAGGCTTCGGTGCCGGGCTTTGCCGGCGCTCGCTTTGCGCGCCGAGGGCACATTCTGCCGGCCCTCATCGAGACGCTCTGGCAGCGGCGGGATGCGGCCAAGCAGGCGCAGGATGCACCGCTCTCTCAGGCGATCAAGATCATCATGAATTCGTTCTACGGGGTGCTCGGCAGTCCGGGGTGTCGCTTCTTCGATGCCCGCCTGGCCAGCAGTATCACTCGCCGCGGGCATGAGATACTGCTGCGAACCCGGGAGCGCATTGAGTCCCTGGGCCACCAGGTGATCTACGGCGACACGGATTCCGTGTTCGTGTGGATTGCTGATGCCGCCGATGACGCAGCCGCAGAGGCCGCGGGGCGCCTCCTGCAGCGCGACCTCAATCGCTGGTGGCAGCAGCAGCTGCGCGAAGCGTTCGCCCTGGACTGTGCCCTGGAACTGGAATTCGAAACGCATTACCGGCGGTTTCTCATGCCCACCATTCGCGGCTCGGAGAAAGGCTCGAAGAAGCGCTACGCCGGCCTGGTGGGTACGGGGGCAGCGGAGCATGTGGTGTTCAAGGGCCTGGAGAATGTGCGCACGGACTGGACCAGGCTCGCCCGCGACTGTCAGCAGGCGCTGTACCGGCGCGTATTTCTGGACCAGCCCTGGGAGGCCTGGCTGCAACAGCTGGTCGCGGCGGTGCTGGCAGGAGACCACGATGGGGACCTGGTATACCGCAAGCGGCTGCGCCGTCGCCTGATGGATTATGAACGCAACGTTCCGCCCCATGTGCAGGCTGCGCGTCGCTATGCCGACCACGGCCTGTCGCCTCCCGCGCGGGGCGACTGGGTGGAATACGTGATGACGACCTCGGGGCCCGAGCCGGCCGCCGCTCCCCGGTCGCCGCTGGACTACGGGCATTATCTGGAGCGGCAGCTGGCGCCGGTGGTGGACGGCATACTCGGTTTTCTCGACACGTCCTTCGCGGCGGTTACCGGGCGTCAGATGGACCTGTTCTGAACCTGCCCGGCAGCCGCATGTCGCGGCGATGTTCAGTCGCCGAAAAACTCCGCGCGCAGGGCGGGGTAGTCGGCCGCGGGGAGGCGCGGGCCGTAGTTGGCAACCACGCGTCCCGCGGCAAGGCTGGCGAAACGGCCGGCGGTGGCGTAGTCCTCGCCGCGGCCGATGGCATAGAGGAATGCGCCCGCAAACATGTCGCCGGCGCCGTTGCTGTCCACCGCCTGTACCCGGTGTGGGGGAATGTCGTGCCGGGTGACGCCATCCCAGGCGAGTGCGCCAGCGGCGCCGCAGGTCACGACAAAGCGGCGCGCGATCGGTTTCAGGCGCTCCATGGCGGTGTTCAGGTCGTCGGTGTCGCCCCAGCAGAGGGCCTCGTCCCGGTTGCAGAACACCAGGTCCACCTGCGTGCCGATCATGGCCTGCAGGCCTTCGCGGAAGAACTCCACCATGCCCGGGTCGGAAAAGCTGAGTACCGTCTTCACACCCGCGGCTTCGGCCAGTTCCCGGGCGCGGATGGCGGCTGCGCGCCCCGTGTCCGAGGTGACCAGATAACCCTCGATATACAGGTACTCTGAGTCGGCCAGTGCGGCAGGGTCGAGCTCGTGTACCGACAGTGTTTCACTGATGCCGAGGAAGGTATTCATGCTGCGTTCGGCATCGGGCGAAATCAGCACCAGGCATTTGCCGGTGGTGCCCTGCGGCCGCCGTGCCATGTTGTGCGCCACGCCCGCCTGCTCGAGGTCCCTGACGTAGATGGCGCCGTCGGCGTCGTCGGCGACCTTGCAGGTCATATAGGTTGGTACGCCGAACTGGGCCGCGGCGATCATCGAGTTGCCGGCGCTACCGCCGCTGGCGTGACTGGCCTTTACCAGGTGGCCTTGCAGCAGGCCAAGCAGCTCCGCCTGACGGGCCTCATCGACCAGCGTCATCAGGCCCTTGTCGACCCCCATGGCGGTCAGTTCAGCGTCCTGCACCTGGATTTCGGTGTCGACCAGGGCTGCACCCATGCCGTAGATCGTGTATTTCTTCATCTGCCTGTGGCTCCCTCCAGTTCAGGCGGCTATTATCCCGATCCCCCAGTCAAATGAAAGCGGGTGTGCGCTACACTCCCCCCATGGCCAGAACCCGTCGCCCATTCCTGAAGCTGTTTCTCGCAGCCTGCGCTGCAGGCCTGCTGGTGGTGGTGTACCTCGACGTGCGGATTACGTCGACGTTTACCGACAAGATGTGGGAGTTGCCGGCCAAGGTGTATGCCAGGCCGCTGGAGCTGTTCGCCGGTGCCGCCCTGTCGGCCGATGACCTCGCCTGGGAACTGGAGGTGCTGGGCTATCGCAAGCAGGCTGCGGCGCGGCGACCCGGTGAAGTGTCCCGGGCGGGGAATCGTTTCGACCTGTATACCCGGGGCTTCAGCTTCCCCGGGGAGCGCGAGCCACCGCGGCTGGTGCGGCTGGAGGTGCAGGGCGATCGCGTGGCCGTGCTGCGTGACGCCCAGGGCACCATCGACCTGATGCGTCTGGATCCGGTACAGATCGGCGGCATCTATCCGCACCACGGTGAAGACAGGATTCTGGTCCGGCTGGAGGATGTACCCGAGAGCCTGCGCGCAACGCTGCTGGCCGTGGAGGATCAACGCTTCTACGACCACTGGGGATTCTCGCTGACCGGCATTGCCCGTGCGGCGCTCAGCAACCTGCGCTCCGGGCAGGTGGTGGCAGGTGGCAGCACCATTACCCAGCAGCTGGTGAAGAACTATTACCTGACGCCGGAGCGCACCATTGTGCGCAAGCTCACCGAAGTGGTGATGGCGGTGCTGCTGGAGCTCCACTTCAGCAAGGAGCAGATCCTCGAAAGCTACCTCAATGAGGTGTACCTGGGGCAGGAGGGTCCGCGCGCCATTCACGGGTTTGCCCTGGCCTCGCTGCACTACTTCGACCGGCCGCTGCAGCAATTGGGTTTGCATCAGCAGGCGCTGTTGGTGGGCATGATCAAGGGGCCCTCCCTGTACAATCCGCTGCGCAACCCCGAGCGCGCTCGATCCCGGCGCAACGTGGTGCTGGATGTCATGGTCGAGCAGGGATTGGTGTCGCGAGAGCAGGCGACAGTCGCGCAGGGCATGCCGCTTGATCTCAACAACCGCGACGGTATCCGCGACAGCTTCCCCGCCTTTCTCGACCTGGTGCGGCGGCAGTTACGCCTCGAGTATCGGGACGAAGACCTGACCACGCTGGGTCTCAGCATCTTCACCAGTTTTGACCCCCTGTTGCAGCGGCAGATGGAGCGCAGCAGCACGGCGATCCTGAAGCAGGTCGATGGCGCCGGTAAACTGGAAACGGCTTCGGTGGTCACCCGTTTCGACAGCGGTGAAGTCGCGGCGCTGGTGGGTGGTCGGCAGGTGCGCTATGCCGGTTTCAACCGGGCGCTCGATGCCCGTCGACCCGCCGGTTCCCTGCTCAAGCCGGCTGTTTACCTCGCGGCACTGGAACAGCCGCGCCGATATACACTGGCCACACCCCTGGCGGATACCCCGCTGCGGGTGCCCGGGCCCAACGGTGACGTCTGGGAGCCCCGCAATTTCGACCGCCAGGCCCACGGGCAGGTACTGCTGCATCGCGCGCTGGCGAACTCCTATAACCTCGCCACCGCTCGTTTGGGCCTGGATCTCGGCATCGACCGGGTTGCCGACATGCTGCGCCGGCTGGGCGTGGAGGGTGACATCCCGGAGGTGCCGGCGCTCACACTCGGCGCCGGAGAATACTCACCCATGGACATGGCGGCGATGTACCAGACCATCGCCGCGGGTGGCTTCCGCATGCCGCTGCGCAGTATTCGCGAGATCGTCGATGCAGACGGGGAACCGCTGCGCCGCTACCCGCTGGAATACGATCGTACCGTCAGCCTGCAGGCGATGCACCTGCTGCATTATGCGCTGCGCGAAGTCCTGCGCGAGGGAACAGGGCGGGGTGCCTATGCGTATCTCGACAACAGCTTCCAGGCGGCGGGCAAGACCGGCACGACCAACGAGGGGCGTGACTCCTGGTTTGCCGGTTTCTCCGGCGACCTGCTGGCGGTTACCTGGGTCGGTCGCGACGACAACAGCGCGACCGGGCTCACCGGCAGCACGGGCGCCCTGAAAATCTGGTCTCACTTCATGGCCAACGCGAGCCAGCGTTCACTGGGGTACCGCATGCCTGAAGACATGCAGCCCCAATGGATAGACAGTGCTACCGGTTATGTGACCGGCGAGGGCTGTCCCGGCGCCCGCTTGATGCCGTTCGTGATCGGGTCCGAGCCACGCCAGCGCAGCCAGTGCAGCGGTGGCAGCAAGAGCAACACCATCCGCGACTGGTTCCAGTCACTCTTCGGGGGGAATTCCTGATGTCCATCGTCACGCGGCTGCAGCGCAGCGTCCTGCCAGTGCTGCTGCTGGCGCTGTCCGGTTGCACCATCTACTCGCCCCCGCAGGGACCTGCGCCGATCGAAACGCGACCCGAACCCGGCGTGGTGACCGAGCAGAAGCAGCCGCCTGTCGCACCCCAGCCCCCGCCTGCCAGGGAGCCCAACGCCGTGGCCGCCTACAGCGGCCTGGTGAGTAAAGCGCGCGCCGCCAGTGCGCAGGGCGACTACAATGGCGCCCTGTCCTTGCTGGAGCGCGCCCAGCGCATCGACCCGGACAGCGCTGAAATCTACCTTGAACTGGCCCGAACCTACGCCGCCCAGGGGCAGAAGGAACAGGCACGTGCCACAGCGGCCCGCGGCACCTTGTACTGCAGGAGCCAGAGCGAGTGCGAGGCCCTGCGCGCCCTGGCGCGCTAGGTGTTTTCGCAGACCACGCGAAAGCCGTCTGCTGCGGGCTCAAAGCGCAGCTGCTGATTGATGCAGTCCGGTATATCGCCCGCCGAGTGGCTGACAAAGATGATCTGCGTGTCGCTGTGGCAGGCAATGTGATCAATGGCCTGCAGCAGACGCCTCCGGTGATTGCCATCCAGACCCAGGGTCGGTTCATCCAGCAGCAGGATCAGCGGCGATTTCACCATCGCCCGGGCCAGCAGGACCATCCGCTGTAGCCCGAAGGACAGGGTGTCATAGCTCTGCATCGACAGGTCGCCGACGCCCAGTGCATCCAGCCAGGCTTCTGCGGCGCGGCGCTGTACGTCGCCCCAGTCGTCATACAGCCCGACGCTGTCGAAAAAACCGGACACCACGACCTCGACCACCTTCATGGAGCGCGCGAAGTTCAGCTGTAGCTGGGTGTCCAGCTGACCGTACTTCTGTTTGATGTCCCAGATGCTCTCCCCGCTGCCACGCCTGCGACCGAACAGCGTGATGTCCTGTCCGTAGGCCTTGTGGTTATCCCCGGTGATCAGGCTGAGCAGGGTGGTCTTGCCGCAGCCGTTGGGTCCGGATACACAGCAGTGCTGATGGCGGTCGAAGCGCCAGTTGAGACCTTGCAGCACGGTCAGGTCGCCGTAGCGCACCGCCACATCGCGCAGCTCCAGCAGCGGGCCCTCGGGCAGGTGGTAGGGGCGTGGCGCCGGCAGTGGCAGGTCGCAAAGCGGTGGCAGCGGGGGCGCCAGCAAGCCTGGCACCTCCTCGTGCGTGAGCACCTCGGCCGGGCTTCCCTGGCAGACAACGCGGCCTGCATCGAGCACGAGAACCCGGTGTACGCCTGCTGGAATGTCCTCCAACTGGCGACAGAGGATGAGCAGATTCTGCTCCTCTTGCAGCAGGCTTCCCAGGGCATCATTCATCGCTTGCTGGCTGGCGTGATCCAGGCCGTCCAGGGGATTGTCGAGAATCAGCAGCGCAGGGTTGCTGAGCAGCGCACGTACCAACAGCGTCTTGCGCATTTCACCGGTGGAGATGTAGCGCAGGCCTCGGTCGAGGATATGCTCCATGCCCAGGCGGGTGACCCACGCGAGAAAGTGCTCGTCGGCCTCATGCCCTGCGAGTATCGCGTCCCGAACCCGCGTTCCGGGGTCGGCCGCATCGGCGCGGTACTCGGAGTCATCCAGTTTGCGGTCACGGGCGCACAGCGCCTGTGCCTGTTCGAAACACACATAGGCAACGCCGCTGGCCAGCAGCAGTTCCGAACTGTGGTAGTCGCCCGAGAAGTGAGTGGTCTGGTGACTCAGTATGCGTGCCAGGCTGGTTTTGCCACTGCCGTTGGGGCCAACGCAGGCCCAGTGCTGACCGACGGGCACGGTCCAGTTGAGTTGACTGAGCGCCGGGCGAGCGCGGTACACAAGGTTGATATCGCGCAGTTCAAACAGCGTCTGTGTCGCGGTCATGCGGTTGTCCTGGTCGTGGGCGGCTTGTCATGTTCGGCCCTGGCTGGCTTAATCACACGCCAATCTGCAGGAATCCGCCGGTGTCTGTCTCTCTGCTGCACATGATCGAAAACCGTCTGGCCGCGCATCGGCCCGCGCGGCCCTGGTTGCGGCCGTTGATGAAGCGCTCCGCGGTGGCGCTGGTCTTGCAGGTGCGAGAGGGTGAGTTGCATATTCTAATGATCAAGCGCGCAGAAAGGGAGGGGGACCCCTGGTCTGGCCACATGGCATTCCCTGGCGGGCGCATGGATCCGGGTGATGCCCATGGCTACGCGGTGGCGCTGCGCGAAACGCGGGAGGAGGTGGGTCTCGACCTCGCGCGCCAGGGTCGCTGCATTGGCCGCCTGTCCGACCTGAACGCGCGACCGCACCGCGGCACCTTCGGCATGGCGGTCAGCCCCTTCGTCTTTCGTGTGGATCGGAGCGTGCACTTCCAGCTCAATTACGAAGTGGCCGAAGTGGTCTGGGTGCCGCTGGAGTTTCTGCTCGACAATGCCAACCGCGACACGATGCGCTGGCAGCGCAACCGCATTACCCTGAACATGCCCTGCTATCACTTCGGCAAATACCGCATCTGGGGCCTGTCGTTGGCGATGCTGGATGAACTCATGGATCTGATCGAGGCCGGCAGTCAGCGTCGTCGCAGCTGGCGCAGGCGCTAGCCCCGGTCGGCTACTGCGCCTCGCGCAGGAACTCGCTGGTATCCAGCATCAGCTCGCGCAGGGCCGGGTCCTCGCGGCTGGCCTGCCGCAACGCGTCCTGGCTGGTGTCGCCTCGAATGTAGGCGGCTAGGAGGTCCAGCAACACGGGCGTCATTTTGGGGTCGCGCTCCCAGCGCGGGGCGTCGACCAAGTTGCCCGTCACCCGATCATCATGGAGCTGTAACCAGTAGCCTCCGCAGCTGGACAGGTAATAGTCGCCGAGCCTGCCGTAGCTGATATTCGGCGTCATCGGGTCGAAGCCGCCGGGTACCTGTTCGGTGATGCGGTAGAGTGCCATCACCCAGCGGCTGTTGGCGGGAAACTCGGTGGCGTCCGGGCGGCAGTAGTCGCGTGCCTGCAGCCACAACCTGATGCTCTGGTTGTACTCGCGACCGCGCAGGATGCTGTCGACGGCAAGGTCGACCGAATTACCCTTACCGCCGGTGACGGTAACGGCAGCGACGAGGTCCGCCCGGTCCTGCACGTCGGCAAAACTCCCTTCCCAGAGGCACAGGCAGGATGCTTCCGGTGTACTGTTCTCGGCCGTTTCGTCGTCTGCCTTGCCCGGGTCGGCGAAGGTGAGGGTGGCGAGCAGGGAAAGCGTGATGCTGGCCAGCACTGCGTAGCGTCTCACGACAGCCCGCCTAGTCCTGCAGGGCGCGTGCCGCCTGCAGCGCGAAGTAGGTCAGTATGCCGTCACAGCCGGCGCGCTTGAAGGCAAGCAGTGACTCCAGCATCACCGGCTCCTGTGCCAGCCAACCTTGCTGGAAGGCCGCCATGTGCATGGCATATTCGCCGCTCACCTGGTAAGCGAAGGTGGGGGCCTGCAACTCCGTCTTCACGCGGCGCACGATATCGAGGTAGGGCATGCCCGGCTTCACCATGATCATGTCGGCGCCTTCGGCGAGGTCGAGGGCGCACTCGTGCAGGGCTTCATCGCTGTTGCCCGGGTCCATCTGGTAACTGTACTTGTTGCCGCCCTTGATGTTGGCCGCGGAACCCACGGCATCCCGGAAGGGACCGTAATACGCCGATGCGTATTTTGCGGCGTAGGCCATGATCAGGGTGTTGGGGTGGCTGTGCTGCTCGAGCATGTTGCGAATCGCTCCGACGCGCCCGTCCATCATGTCAGAAGGTGCCACGATGTCGGCACCGGCTTCGGCGTGAGACAGCGCCTGCTGTACCAGTGCATCGGTGGTAACGTCGTTGAGTACGTAACCGCTGTCGTCAATGATGCCGTCTTGCCCGTGCGTGGTATAGGGGTCCAGCGCCACGTCCGTGATAAGCCCCAGCTCCGGTACTGCGTCCTTCAGCGCCTTTACGGTGCGCTGGACCAGCCCGTCCGGGTTCCAGGCCTCCTCGGCCCGCAGGCTTTTGCGCTCTGCCGGTATCACGGGGAATATGGCGAGGGCGGGTATGCCAAGATCATGGGCCTCGCGCGCGAGATCTGTCAGCAGGTCGACACTGAGCCGTTCAATCCCCGGCATGGACGCCACGCTTTCCCGCTGCTGACGGCCCTCCAGTACAAACACCGGATAAATCAGGTCGGCTGGGCTGAGCGCATGTTCACGCACCAGCCGGCGGGAGAAGGCGTGCGCGCGCAAGCGCCGCATGCGGGTCTGAGGAAAGGGGCCGCGAGAACTCTGGATCATGGGCGCGTTGCTCCGTTCAGAGGCTGGCAAATGCGCTGCGCGCTGCCGCCAGGGTCTGCTCGATGTCATCTTCGGTATGGGCTGCCGATGTGAACCCTGCCTCGTAAGATGCCGGGGCAAGGTAGACGCCAGCATCCAGCATCAGGTGGAAAAAGCGGTTGAAGGCTGCGCTGTCACAGGCCATGACCTGCTGGTAGTTGCTGACGTGGTCAGCATCAGTGAAGAATCCACCGAACATGGTACCGGCGTGATTTGTGGTAAACGGCACCCCGGCACTGGCAGCCGCCTGTTCGAGTCCCTCACAGAGCGCGGTGGTGCGCGCAAACACCGGTTCATAGAATCCCGGCGCGGAAATCACCTCCAGGGTCGCGAGGCCTGCGGCCATGGCGATGGGATTACCCGAGAGCGTGCCGGCCTGATACACCGGCCCCAGCGGTGCAATGTGCTCCATGATATCGCGCTTGCCACCGAAGGCGCCTACCGGCATGCCGCCACCGATGACTTTGCCCAGGCAGGTGAGGTCTGCCTCAACGCCGTAGAATCCCTGTGCGCCCTGCAGGCCGAAGCGGAAACCGGTCATGACTTCATCGAGTATCAGCAGGCTACCGTGTGCGCTGCATACGTCGCGCAGCGTTTCCAGAAAGCCCGGTTGCGGGGGGATGCAGTTCATGTTGCCCGCGACCGGTTCGACGATGACACAGGCGATCGCGTCGCCGTGCTCGGCAAAGGCGCGGCGGAGGCCCTCGCTGTCGTTGTAGGTCAGTGTCATGGTGTGATCTGCCAGCGCCGCCGGTACGCCTGGTGAGCTCGGCACACCGAGGGTCAGCGCTCCGGAGCCGGCCTTGACCAGCAGGGAGTCAGAGTGCCCGTGGTAGCAGCCCTCGAACTTCACGATGGTGTCACGCCCGGTGAAACCGCGAGCCAGCCGTATGGCGCTCATGGTGGCTTCGGTTCCGGAGTTGACCATGCGCACCATATCCATGCCTGGCATGATTTCGCAGATCCGGTCGGCGAGGCGAATTTCCAGTTCCGTCGGGGTGCCGAAGCTCAACCCCTTCGCCGCCTGGCTGATCACGGCTTCGCGCACATGGGGATGGTTGTGGCCCATGAGCATGGGGCCCCAGGAGAGCACGTAGTCGATATAGCGCTTGCCCTCGCAGTCGTAAAGGTAGGCGCCGTTTGCGCTGTCGATGAATACCGGCGTGCCGCCCACGGCCTTGAACGCGCGTACGGGAGAGTTCACGCCGCCGGGTATATGGTGCAGGGCGCGCTCGAAGAGTTGCTGTGATGTACTCATGAAGTGGGTTCCTGGTCCGGTTTCGCGCTGTACTGTGTGGCGAGGCTGCGGATTATCACGTTTCGCGCGCAGTATAGCCAACCCTGCCCGGCTTCCGTCAAAGTGGTCTCACCACCGCCAGAACGATGATTGCGAAAAGAAACAACACGGGAATTTCGTTGAAGAACCGGTAAAACACGTGGCCGTGTCGGTTGCTGTCGGCGTTCGCCTCGCGCACATAGCGGCCGCATTGCAGGTGGTACAGGACCAGGCCGACGACCCCCGCCAGCTTCACCCACAGCCACACGCTGGTCAGGTAGTAGCCCGGGTTGCTGACGATCAGTGCCAGTCCGAAGGCAATGGTCAGGAACATGAACGGGGTGACAAAGCGGTACAGCTTGCGCGCCATGACGGCCAGCTGCGCGCGTGTCGCGGCATTCTGGCTGGCGGCAAAGTACACCAGAATGCGCGGCAGGTAGAACAGGCCGGCAAACCAGCACACCATGAAAATCAGATGAAACGCTTTTAGCCAGAGCATGCAGGTGCAATCCGTCGGTCGCTGTGGGGTGACGGGCGAATATTAACAGTTATCTGCACTGAATTTGCTCTTATACTACGATGTTCGCGGGCGGCCTGCGATCAGGCGGCCTGCGTTCAGGCGGCCTGTGCTCAGGCAGATGTTGTGTTGTGGTCTTGGGAGGGTGAATGATCAGGGCAGGTATTGTGGGCGGCACGGGTTACACCGGGGTCGAGTTGTTGCGGCTTTTGGCGTCTCATGCAGATGTCGAGGTGGTCGCGATCACCTCCCGTGCCGAGGCGGGGCGTCGGGTGGATGAGCTCTACCCCAACCTGCGCGGTATCTATGACCTCGCGTTCGAAGAGCCGGACGTGGCCTTGCTGGCGGGTTGCGATGTCGTGTTCTTTGCCACACCCCATAACGTAGCGATGCATATGGTGCCGGACCTGCTCGCCGCGGGTACGCGCATTATCGACTTGTCGGCGGATTACCGGATTCGCGATGCCGAACTCTGGTCACGCTGGTATGGCGAGCCACACGCCAGCCCCGAACTGCTGGCGCAAGCCGTGTATGGCCTGCCCGAATTGCACAGGGAAAAGATTCGCGACGCACAGCTGCTGGCCTGCCCGGGCTGTTACCCCACGGCGATCCAGCTGGGCTGGTTGCCGCTGCTGGCGGCGAGCAAGGTCGACCCCGGAAGCCTGATTGCCAGTGCCGCCTCGGGCGCCAGCGGCGCAGGACGCCAGGCAAAAGTCGATAACCTGCTGAGCGAAGTGGCGGGTAGCTTCAAAGCCTATGGTGTAGGCGGCCACCGCCACCTGCCGGAGATCGAGCAGGGTCTGACGGAGGTTGCGGCGGGCCCGGTGTCGGTCACTTTCGTGCCGCACCTGCTGCCCATGGTCCGCGGTATACACGCGACCCTCTTCGCGCGGCTGCGGGAGCCCGCCGCCGATCTGCAGGCCCTGTTTGAAGCGTACTATGCTACGGAGCCCTTCGTCGACGTGTTG
This sequence comes from uncultured Haliea sp., assembly GCF_963973825.1. Taxonomy (NCBI): domain Bacteria; kingdom Pseudomonadati; phylum Pseudomonadota; class Gammaproteobacteria; order Cellvibrionales; family Halieaceae; genus Haliea; species uncultured Haliea sp. Next base: position 6,260 of record NZ_CAXBAE010000011.1, on the reverse strand, counting down.
CCGCCGGGCGTGTTCCCGCAAACGCGCACCGTGAAGGGAGCCAACCGCTGTCAGCTCGCCGTCAGCGTGCCCCAGGGCCGCGACACCGTGGTGGTGATGTCGACTATCGACAATCTGGTGAAGGGTGCGTCCGGGCAGGCACTGCAGTGCATGAATATCATGTTCGGACTGCAGGAAACCCGTGGCCTTGAGCAGGTAGGTCTGTTGCCTTGAGGCGCCTGTGAGCAGCGGCGCGGAGCGCTACCGCACAGTTGTACGGCGCTACCATGTCCGGCACCATCAGTTCGTGGTGCTGGGGTTGGCGCTCGCAGCATCCCTGGTGCTTCTCGTGGGCTTTCTGCTGGGCCGCCAGGCGGCGTTCAGCGGTTCCGGTATCGACCCTGTAAAATACCGCGAGCAGGGCAGGGCAATGCGCGCTGCGCTGGCGGAAAACGCCGAGTTGAATCGGCAGGTGGGTGTACTGGCTGCGCGACACGAGGTGGACCGCGCTGCGCTGGAGCTGGTGCGTCAGGAACTGGCTGAGCAAAAGGAACTGATTGCCGGGCTGGAAGAGGGTGTGCGTTTTTACCGCAGCCTGATGACGCCGGGGGAAATCGCCCAGGGGTTCAGCTTGCGTGCCATAGAGCTGGTGCCGCGCGACGAGCCCGGGCGCTACGGATTTCGCATTGTGGCGCAGCAGGAGGCGCGCAAGCACAGCACCCTGCAGGGCGAGTTGTATGCCGAGATTACCGGCCAGGAAGCGGGCAAGGTTCGAAGCTACCCGCTGTTTGAGCTGAGTCCCGATATCGAGCATCGCCAGCTACCCTTGCGGTTCCGCTATTTTCAGTCGATCGAAGGTGACCTGGTGTTGCCGGAGGGCTTCGAGCCCCAGGCCATCAGCGTTGTGGCAACGGTCAAGGCTCCGCGCAACGCGGAAGTGCGCGAGCAGTACCCGTGGCAGGTTCAGGAGAGATTTACGCATGTTGGGAAATAAGCGCGGCACATCGGCGGTCGCTGGAGGCACAACCCTGATCTCACGTGAGACGCGGATCATCGGTAACGTGCACTTCAGCGGCAACCTGGAAATCGAGGGTGAAGTGGTCGGGGACGTTCTTGCCGCCCCGGGGAGCGACGCCATGGTACGCCTGGTCGAAGCCGGCTCCATCCAGGGCGAGATCCACGCGCCCAGGGTGATGATCAATGGCTCGGTGGAGGGCGCGGTGCATGCCACGAGCCACCTGGAGCTGGCGCCGAGAGCCAGGGTCGCGGGGGATGTCCACTACCACATCATCGAAATGGCTGCCGGAGCCGAGGTAAACGGTCGCCTGTTGCACTGTATGGAGACGGCGGCGGATCCGGATGACGCCGGCCAAAACCCTGCCGCGTTGCAGGCGCCTGCGGCTAAAGTTGACTAAAATAGTCGGGCTTACCATAATGGTGCGCTGCAAACCATTGCGGGGAAACGCGATGCCCCGGAGAAAGATATGTCGGTAGCCGAAGCATTCAATCCCGCCGGGATCAACCTGACCGCCCGCGCCGTCAACAAGGTGCGAGAGCTGGTGGAAGAAGAGGAAAACCCCTCTCTCAAGCTGCGCGTCTACATCACGGGCGGCGGCTGCTCGGGCTTTCAATACGGTTTTACCTTCGAGGACTCCAGTGCGGAGGACGACACCGTGATTGAGCGGGAGGGCGTATCTGTCCTGGTGGACCCCATGAGCTTTCAGTATCTCGTCGGGTCGGAGGTGGACTACACGGAAGGTCTCGAGGGCGCTCGCTTTGTGATCAACAACCCCAATGCCACGACCACCTGCGGCTGCGGGGCGTCGTTCTCTATCTAGCTGAAAGCGGGGCTGTGCCGGCACCGGGGCGTGCAGCCCCCGGGTAGATGCCACCCAGCACTCGAGCACCCGCTGCGCCGGTCACCTCGGCGGCGCTGCCGTTCAGGTTGTTCAGCGTTCTCCATGCCAACCAGGCAAAAGCAGCACCCTCCACCCATTCCGGTGCCAGGCCCAGTTCTGCGGTGCTGGTGAGTCGCGCCGGCGCCAGTCGGTGGTAGAGGCGGCGCATCAGGTCGGTATTGTAGGCGCCGCCGCCGCAGACGTAGACCTCGTCCACGGGCAAGGCGCCTCCAAGAATGCTGTCGGCGATGCATTGCGCTGTGAATTCGGCGAGTGTCGCCTGCACATCCTGTGGGTTCAGGAATGGCAGCCCGGCAAGGCAGCTGGCGAGCCAGCTCAGGTGGAAAGCCTCCTTGCCGGTACTGCGCGCGCCCTGCTGCGCCAGAAACGGGTGCTGTTGCATGCGCGCCAGCAGCGGCCGGTCGACGGCGCCTTCCGCCGCCCAGGCGCCATCACGATCGTAGCGATCCCCCCGGTGGCGGTGCACCCACTGATCCAGCAGCGTGTTTCCGGGCCCGGTGTCAAAACCGCTGAGCAGCGCGTCCCCGGCCAGCAGGCTGACGTTGGCGATACCGCCGATATTGACCACAGCGCGGTTGACGCCGGCTCTGGCAAACGCTGCCGCGTGGAAGGCAGGTGCCAGTGGAGCACCTTCTCCGCCGGCGGCGACATCCCGGCGCCGAAAATCGGCCACGGTGGTGATGCCGGTGCGCTCTGCAATCGTGTTGGGGTCGCCAATCTGCAGCGTGTAGGCGGTAGCATTGCCGCCCGAGGGAGGGCGGTGGCGGATCGTCTGGCCGTGGCTGCCAATCACGAACACATCCGACGCTGCTACACCGGCATGGTCCAGCAGTGCCGTGCAGGCATCGGCAAACAGCTCACCCAGCTGGCGGTCCAGTATGCCCATGCGCTCAACTTCATTGTCACCCGGCTGGCTGATGTCGGCGATGGCCTGGCGCAGATCGGGGGGAATGGGGTGTTCCAGCGTGGCCTGCAGTGCGTGGCCGTGGTGCGAGATGTGGGCGAGGACCGCATCGATGCTGTCGATGCTGGTCCCGGACATGAGCCCTATACAGAGTGCGTCGCCGGCCACCTCAGGGCGCGGGTGAGGCGCTGCGGTCGTTACTGCGCATGGCGAGACGCCGGTCTTCCTGCAAGCCCGCCAGCTGCTGGGAGGAATCCGCGATGGCGCTGCGGAAGGCCGGCAGTTCTGCCGCTGCCAGTGTTTTCGCCTTCGGTAGTTCACGGTGCACTTTGCGTGGATCCCGGTGCTGGCCGTCGATCAGGAACTCGTAGTGAAGGTGTGGCCCGGTGGCTGCCCCGGTGGACCCCACGGAACCGATCACCTGCCCCTGTGTTACGCGTTGACCCTGCTTCACCTTGCGTTGGTGGAGGTGCAGGTAGCGCGTGACGTAGCGGTCGCCGTGCTGCAGGAACAGGTAGTTCCCGTTGGCCCGTGTAAAGCCGGATTTAATGACTTTGCCATCACCTGCCGCATACACCGGCGTGCCCGTTGGTGCAGCATAGTCGGTGCCGCGGTGGGGGCGCGTGGTCTTGTAGATCGGGTGCAGACGGCGCGGATTGAAGTTGGAGCTGATGCGGGTGAAATCGACAGGTGCGAGCAGGAAGGCCTTGCGCATGCTGACGCCGTCTTCGTTGTAGTAGGCTACGTGGCCATCCCTGTCCTCAAACCGGAACGCGTTGTAGGTCTTTCCCCGATTGGTGAAGGAGGCAGCGAGAATGGCCCCGTCCTGGTATTTTTCGCCGTCGAGCAGCACTTCTTCATAGATGACGTGGAAGGTGTCACCCTTGCGCGGGTCCTGTACAAAATCGATGACACCGCCGAAGATATTGGCGAGCTCGATAATCAGGCCGCTGGAGAGGCCGGCGTCCTGACCGGCCATGAATAGCGAGGACGTAATTTCCGCGCTTACCCAGGTTTCCTGTATGTCGGTCTGGCGGATTTCCCGCGCGGTCTCATAGCCGGCCGCGCCCCGTTGGTAGGTAACCGACTCCAGCGGGGAGATGACATGGCGCACTGCCTGCAGGCCACCGTCTTCCGCCGTCAGGAACGCAATGGTCTGCCCCGGGTAAATGCGGGACAGTGCCTTGCCCTCCGGTGCTTCATTGACCACCTGGTGTACGTCCGACGAATTGAAACCCGCGCGTTTGAAAATGAGAGAGAGGTTGTCGCCGCGGCGCACCGTCTCTTCATGCCATTCAGGCTGCGCCGGTGCAGCGGCGAGTACCGGTTCCGGCTCGGGAGTCGCCTCTGCCTCAGCGGAGGGCTGCGGTGCCGGGACACTGCCCACGACGATGGGCTTGAGGATGTCGGCTTCCAGGGTCAGCTCGATGTCGTTGCGGTCCTCACGGTTCGCCGCCACATCACCCGATGGCGTGAAGATGGTGGTAGCCGCCACCAGTGCCGACAGGACGCCTACCGCAATCAGGTGTTTCCGATGCGATGCCTGTTTCTCTGGCGGGCGCACTGTGGCCCCCCGAACGTTTCCCGATTTATGCATAAACATTATGAGCTGTGCTTTGTAGGCCTTTGAGTATATAAAAGAATTTTGGCGGCTGACAGGGGGGCGAGGCACTTAACGTCTTGCTTTTTGAGAACCTTATTGTATGGTTTGCGCCCCTTTTAATGCCTTCTTCTACTATAGCCAGGAGTTGCCAGATGAGCAGTGCCCTGTTGACCGACCTGCGTGCCCGCGGCCTGATCTTTCAGGCGGCCGGTGAAGAGCAGCTGCCCGAGTGGCTGGACGGCGGTGTGCGCACCCTGTATTGCGGCTTCGATCCGACGGCGGACAGCCTGCATATCGGGTCCCTGGTGCCGCTGTTGATGTTGCGTCGCTTCCAGTTGGCGGGGCATCGTCCGCTGGCGCTGGTCGGCGGCGCTACCGGCCTGATTGGCGACCCGTCCTTCAAGGCTCAGGAGCGACAGTTGAACACGCCTGAAGTGATTGCGGGTTGGGTCGACAAGATTCGCCAGCAGGTCTCCCGATTTGTCGACTTTGATGCTGGAGAGGCGTCTGCCATCGTGGTCAATAACCTTGACTGGACGCGGGATATGGATGTGCTGACCTTCCTGCGCGATGTGGGCAAGCACTTCTCCGTCAACGCCATGATCCAGAAAGAGTCAGTCAAGCAGCGCATCGAGCGTGAGGGCAGCGGCATCAGCTTCACGGAGTTCACCTACATGATTCTGCAGTCCTACGACTTCGCGGAATTGAGTAAACGCTATGGATGCGGCCTGCAGATTGGCGGCTCGGACCAGTGGGGGAATATCACAGGCGGCATCGATCTTGCCCGTCGCATGTATGGCAATCAGGTATACGGCCTTACCATGCCCCTGATTACCAAGGCTGACGGCACCAAGTTCGGCAAGACCGAGTCTGGTACGGTTTGGCTGGACCCGGTGCGCACCTCGCCCTATGCCTTTTACCAGTTCTGGCTGAACACGGCCGATGTCGATGTCTATCGCTTCCTGAAATACTTTACTTTCCTGCCGGTTGCAGAGATCGACGTGCTGGAGCGGGCGGATGAGCAGCGCCAGGGGCGCCCGGAGGCGCAGTCGGTGCTGGCGCGGGAAGTCACCCGGCTGGTGCATGGTAATGAGGGGCTGGTCGCTGCGCAGCGCATTACCGAGGCGTTGTTCAGTGACAATCTCTCGACCCTGTCGGCGGCTGACTTCGAGCAGCTGCGTCTCGATGGCCTGCCGGCGTCCGAGCTTCCGGAGGCCGCATCGATGCCTGCCACGCTGACACAGTTGCTTACCGAGGCGGGAATGGCGCCCTCTGGCAAACAGGTGAAGGATGCCCTGGCGCGCAACGCGGTACTCTGCAACGGCAGGCCGCTGGGTTGGGGCGATAACGAGCAGCCGGCGGCGGTCCTGACGCCGGATAATGCACTCCATGGGCGGTATTTCGTGGTCCGTCTGGGGAAAAAGAAATACCACCTGTTCTACGGCAAGGCAGCCTGACAGTGCGGCCCCCGGCGGCGCCGTCGGGGGCAGCGCCGGGCGCTGGAGTAAATTCACCAACTATTTTTTACCGCAGGTCTTGCGCGCTGCAGGAGCGCTGCGTATAGTTCGCCTCCCTTCGCAGTGGCCCTGACGCGCTGCAGCGGAGAGACGCTTATATCCCCAGATCTTTCAACTGGTTAGGGGGTATAAGTGAGATGAAGTCTGGGCATACGCAGTACGCAAAAATTTGCGAAAAGCTGTTGCCAACAAGGCGCTCATCGGTATAATACGCGTCCCCGTCGAGGAGAGCATCCCGGCGGATACCACGGCCCTGGCGGCCCTGGGTTATTTAACAAAGAAGCGAAGACAGATGTGTGGGCACTTGTTGGGATAGTTGTACGACTATTCAGACACGA